>NZ_VOZP01000005.1:0-244673 GCF_013419735.1 Acinetobacter sp. YH12064 | reverse complement strand
GTGGACATTTACCTTCCCGTTTTAACCGTGATAAAGCACGTCCATATGTGGGTGCTTTATCCGTGTTGATCACTTGTGGAATTTGCCACTTCTTCACATTATTTAAAATTTTTCCAAGAAAACAATATGCTGATTTGGTATTACGTCTAGAAGAAAGATAAAAATCAATGGTATCGCCACGTTGATCGACTGCACGATACAGATAAGACCATCGTCCATTCACTTTTACATAGGTTTCATCAATATGCCACGAGCTCAGATCTGTAGGATTACGCCAATACCAGCGTAAACGTTTTTCTATTTCAGGAGCATAACGTTGAACCCAACGGTAAATAGTCGTGTGATCAACATTCACACCCCGTTCGGCCAGCATTTCCTGCAGTTCACGATAGCTAATGCCATATTTACAATACCAGCGCACAGCCCAAAGAATGATTTCGCCCTGAAAATGCCGACCATGGAAAGGATTCATATGCTGCACCTTTAGCTAAAACAGTCTTCAGCTTACCATTCGTGGTTATTTGCAACAGTGCCGTAATTCCACCCAGGAAGAATGCCAAGCCCTGGAAAGATTCTAAAATCAGTTCAATAGAACGAAATGAGTTACTTCAAACGGTTAAGCATTTAGGCAGAACCCTATGGAAAAAATGGTCGGGCTATCACCGTCGCAGTTTGGTGGAAACCAAGATGCATTGCATCAAATTATTAGGAGATAAGCTGACGGCAAGACATTTTCAAAGTCAGGTCAATGAAGTTCATGCGCGTGTGGCAGTTCTGAATAGATTTACGGAATTAGGTAGACCTCACACCCAAGTTGTCACTTAAATTTGAATGGATTGGGGAAAACTCAGCTTTTGAATGTTTATGCAACAAAGCCGGTTTTAGTTATAAACTTATTCATTCAGGAATTATATTGCTGAATGAATAAGTCTAATTGATTTATTTATGCAACCCAACTATTCATTTGATTCATTTGATTCATTTGATTCATTTGATTCATTTGATTCATTATTTTTAACTTGTTTTTGTTTAGAATTTTCAACTTTAGAAGCTTTTAAATTCTTTTCAAGAAATAACAAGCCGCCATCTGCATAACTAAAACTTGCGATACTAAAGAATGCACTAATTAACAGTAATTTAGTACAAAATTTATTTTTGAATAGCATGTTTATTTACTCTCATTTAATACTTGTTAGATATTCTAACTTTAAAGAATTAACACCCAGAGGACTCATAAATTACATTCTTGTAATTTTAAAATGTCTCAGGATGGTGTTTAAAGTGCGTGTGATAAATAGAAGTGTAATACAGGAAAATGGTAAGGTTTATCAGCCTAGTCATCTGTCCATTATGTAGAAAGAGCAGCACTTTAATGTTTATGCTGTTCCAATGTATTACATTCCTTACTTTCTATTTGTAACGTAATTTCAGTAATACTATGATTATGTTTTAGAACGTCTAAGGCCTTTTGATAGAGCTGATCTGGATCGCTATTAGGAGCAACCAAATGAGCAGTTAAATGAATGTTTTTTGAAGATATAGCCCAGACTTTCAACTGATGAATCCCTTCAACACCCTCTAGCATCAATAAATCATTTCTTAACGACTCAATATCAATCTCATCAGGAACCCCTTCAAGCAAAATATGGATACTTTGTTTTAATAAAACCCAAGTTCGAGGTAAAACCCAGAAGCCAATTAACACAGCGATTACGGTATCTACCCACATCCACTGGGTAAAATAAATGACCACTCCTCCGATAATCACGCCTATCGATCCCAGTGCATCACTAAGGACTTCTAAATATGCGCCTTTCACATTTAGACTTTCTTGAGCACTCGCAGAAAGGATTTTCATTGAAATCAAATTTATGACCAAACCAATGACTGCGACAATCATCATTCCAACACTTTGAATTTCAGCAGGATGCGTAAAGCGTTGGTAAGCTTCATAGACAATATATATCGCCACCACAAAAAGCATCACTGCATTAAACAGAGCCGCTAAAATTTCGAATCGCTGATAGCCAAAAGTTCTTTTATCATCTGCGGCTTTTTTACCAATTTTGATAGCAGCAAGAGCAATAGCTAATGCGGCTACATCAGTAAACATGTGAGCGGCATCAGACAGTAATGCTAAACTTTGGGTAATAAAAGCAGCGACAACTTCTACTATTAAAAAAGTAGTCGTTAAACCTAAGGCAACCATTAACTTCTTACTATTTTCTTCAGTAACAACCGCATGGCTATGATCATGATGTTCTGACATAAAATATTTTCCTTATTCTATTTATGATGAGCAGAGATATTGGATAACAGCCAATATCTCTGCTGTAAATCGACTAATCTATTGGATTAAGAAACTTTCTTTTCATTCATCCAGCGGTACAGTACGGGCAATAAAACCAATGTAAGCAGGGTAGAGGAGATAATTCCTCCAATAACCACTGTTGCTAAAGGTCTCTGTACTTCTGCCCCAGTTCCGGTTGCCAAAGCCATCGGGACAAACCCAAGGGACGCCACACAAGCGGTCATCAGCACAGGTCTAAGACGCAAAATTGCACCCTGCCACGTTGCATAATAAAGGTCATATTGTTGTCGCAACTCTTTGATAAAGGTGAGCATGACTAAGCCATTCAGTACAGCCACCCCCGATAGTGCAATGAAGCCAACCCCTGCTGACATGGATAATGGAATGTCACGCAACCACAACGCGATTAAGCCTCCACATAAGGCAAACGGTACACCACTAAAGACCAGTAAGCTTTCTTTGATATTATGGAATACAGCCATCAATAAAATAAAGATCGTCAACAATGCGAGCGGAACCACCAATTGCATACGCGCTTTTGCAGACATCAGATTTTGAAATTGACCGCCATAATCTATCCAATAACCGCTTGGTAATTCCTGTTTGGATAACGTGCTCTGAAGCTCTGTTACGAATGAGCCTAAATCACGTCCTTCTACATTTGCAGTAATAACCACTCGACGTTTACCATTTTCACGGCTGACCTGATTAATACCCAGGATATTTTCAACGCGTGCCACATCTTGCAGTTGGACTAAACCACCATTCGGCAATTGAATAGGAAGTACCGCTAACTGTTCAGGACTACGCTGGGATTCATCTAGACGGATGACAAAATCAAAACGCTTGTCTCCCTGTAAAATTGTTCCAACATTCTGGCCACCGACACTTGTAGCTACCAGATCCTGAATTGCTCTTACCGACAAGCCATATTGTGCAGCTCTGGACTTATCCACCTCTACATTCAACAAGGGTAAGCCACTGGTCTGTTCTACATTAACGGCTGTCGCGCCTGAAATTGAGTTAATTTTTTGAGAAATTTTATTCGCTTCGCGATTTAGAATCTCCATGTCATCACCAAATAATTTGACACCCACATCACTTCGCACCCCTGAAATTAACTCGTTAAAGCGCAGTTCAATGGGTTGCGAGAACTCACTGTTATTTCCCGGCAATGTCGCTAAGAAAGTAATCATTCTTTGGCGAAGCTCATCAATCGTTTGTTTTGGATCAGGCCATTCATCATGAGGTTTTAACAGTACCACGCCATCTGAAATGTTGGGTGGCATAACATCTGTGGCCACTTCTGCTGTACCGGTACGAGCAAAGATCGCTTTAATTTCAGGAAATTCTTTCAACAGTAACTTTTCAGTATTTTCCTGCATTCTCAGTGACTGTTCTAACCCTGTACTTGGGGAACGCATTTGCTGAACAGCAAAATCACCTTCACCCAGTTGAGGTGCAAACTCGCTACCTGTTTGAGTGGCTAGCACGCCCGTAAGCACTAAAATACAGGCAGCCACAATAGTCACAAATAAACGAAGCTCATAGGCTTTATCTAAAAGCAGTTCATATTTGGTTTTAAGCCAATGCATCCAGCGACTTTCGGTTTCCTTGACTTCTCCAGTGACAAATAGGGCAACTGCGGCTGGCACAAAAGTGACAGATAAAATCATGGCCCCAATTAAAGCCAGTACAACAGTCATTGCCATAGGATGGAAAAGTTTGGCTTCTACACCCGTCAGGGTAAAGATAGGTAGATAAACCACCAAAATAATTAACTGTCCAAAAATCAGAGGACGACGCGCCTGTTTTGCAGCCAAGAAGACTTCTTTAAATCTTTCAGAACGGCTAAGTAAACCACCTTTCAGCTTCTGAGCTTCTGCTAGCCGACGGATACAGTTTTCTACAATAACCACTGCACCATCAATAATAATACCGAAGTCCAGTGCCCCTAAACTCATCAGATTTGCACTAATCTTCTGCTCTGCCATTCCCGTCAAGGTAAACAGCATTGACAGTGGAATAACGCAAGCCGTGATCAGCGCAGCACGGAAATTACCTAGAAAGAGAAATAAAATAACAATGACGAGGATTGCACCCTCAATCAAATTTTTCTGAACGGTTTTGATCGCCCGATCAACCAAATGCGTACGGTCATACACAGTCTCAATCACCACACCTTTAGGTAGCGATTGCTGGATCGATTGCACCTTTTCATCAATGGCTTGAGCAACGGTACGGCTATTTTCTCCCATCATCATCATGGCAATACCCAATACAGTTTCTTCACCATTATAGGTTGCAGCCCCTGTTCTTAAGTCATGACCAATTGAGACATTGGCGACATCTGCCACCCGAATCGGATAGCCGTTTTTATTGGCAATACTGATGTTCTGGATATCTTCAATCGTGTTTAAAGTGCCGGGAACACGAACCGTTAGCTGTTGTCCATTTTTCTCAATATAGCCAGCACCACGGTTTTCATTATTCTCTGTTAAGGCAGTTTGTAAATCAGACAAAGGAATTTGCAATTGTTGCAATCGGTTCAGATCAGGGGCAACCACATAGGTTTTATTAAAGCCACCGATACTGTTGATCTCAGCAACGCCTTTTACGCGCTGTAATTGCGGTCTTACAATCCAATCCTGAATTTCACGTAAATCCATCGCCGAATAAGGGGTTCCATCCGGCTTTTTAGCATTTGGTTCGGCTTTAATCACCCATTGATAGATTTCACCTAAACCTGTCGAAATAGGCGACATGTTAGGTTGCACATCTTCAGGCATTTCTCCCATTGCTTCTTGCAAGCGCTGGTTGATAAGCTGTCTGGCCCAGTAAATATCCGTGCCATCTTCAAAAATGATGGTCACTTGCGATAAGCCGTAGCGTGAAATCGAACGGGTTTGTTCCATTTTCGGCATGCCTGACATGGCATTCTCGATTGGATATGTAATCCGCTGTTCCATTTCTAAAGCCGTAAAACCATTGGCTGAAGTGTTAATCTGCACCTGAGTATTGGTAATATCTGGTACAGCATCAATCGGTAACTTTTGATAACTATAAATACCAATAGCAATCCAAGCCGCAATAAACAGCATGACCCAGATTGCGTTATGGATAGAAAACTGGATCAGTCGATCAAACAGTCCTTCAGGTTTTACCGATTCGTGGTCTGGAATTTGAGGAGTTTCAGTGCTCATGTGAAGCCTCTCCTTTTTCCAGCTCGGATTTCAGTAAAAAACTGCCTTGAGCGGCATATTTTTGTCCCTGACTAAGCCCACTCACCACTTCAATCCATTGGCTCTCCCCAGATGATTGCCCTAATTTCACAGGTTGCGGACTGAATTCAACTTTTTGTCCATGCTGAGTGGCGACAAAAACCACATCTTTTCCATCGACATTCTGAACTGCGGACTTAAGTACCCGTAATGCGGTACTTTCACTCCGTTGTTGCAACTGTACGTTCACCATCAAGTTTGGACGTAATTCGGTTGCATTCGATTCAACTTTTGCTCGCACCTGAAGACGACCTGTTTGAATATCCGCTTCAGTATTTAAAGTCTGAATAACAGCTTGATAAACCTTTTCTGTTTGCAAGGATTTAAATTCGATCTTTTGATTCGGGGCTAAGCCCATAATTTCAGAATTTGGAACAATAAACTCAAGCCAGAGTTGATCTAACCGGTCTATCGTAAAGAGTTGATCGGCTAACTGAACATTTTCCCCGAGAACCAAATCCTTTTTACTGATCACGCCAGAAATGGGAGCTTTCAAAATATAGCGTCCGTTACTGGCATTCACTGCACCAAATGCACTTAAACGTGATTGGGCCGCTTGAACCTGAATTTGTGCCCGTTTATAGCTGTTATAAGCACGTTGATAGTCCTGTTTTGCTGAAATGCCCTGTGACCAAAGCTGACGCTCACGATCATAGTCTTGTTTCGCCAGTTCAAGGTTGGTTTGTTCAATTTTAAGATTGGCCTGCTGATCAACTAGATCAGGAACAAGCAACGCAGCCAAAGGCTGTCCTTTCTGAACTTTTTGACCGAGTTCTACATAGACATTTTCTACATGACCACTAAAACTCGGTGAGACGTGCGCTTGCTGGTCAGTATTCACATTCAGTTTGGCAGGATAAGAACTTAATTTAACCACCGGGCCTTGATCGACCGCTGATAATTGTATGCCCTGTTCCACCAGTTGCTTGGCAGTCAGGCTCACACCTTCTGCATGCTCTTCGGTTTCACCGCCATGTTCTTCTCCGCTTTCTTCCTCTGCATGTTCATCTGATGTTTCCGATTTATTCTTACCAGTTAAGATCAAAAAAATACTGAGGAGTACGGTAGCGCCGATAACCAAACTAATCAGTAGAGGTTGAGAGATTTTTCCGCTCTGTTTTTTTAAGCTGTTTTTAAGATCGAACATGTTAATTTCCCCCACCAATGACAGGCATGGCCTGTATGTCTTGCCATAAGTTTTGATTGATTTGTGCAATAGCATCTTTCGACATGACTTCACTTGGGCTAATGCCTAAGCTCAAACTTTCTGCTTCAATGGCCTTTTGCCAGCCATCCCGTAACAACTGGACTTTACGCAGACGGATGTCTTGTAATTGAAGCGTGGCTTGCTGAACATCGGTTAAAGCAAACTTGCCTGCCAAGAAACCTTGTAGCGTCTTACTTTGAACTTGAGTCGCCAAAGGAATTTGAGTCTCGTCAACGACTTTGAATTGCAGCTCTAAACCCTGCAACTCGGTTAAAATTGTGCCTATTTGCAGCGCATTTTGCTTCAGATAAAACTCTTTCTGACGCTCTAATAAGTTCATTTTTTCTTGCGCGATTTTTATGCCATTTTGCTGACGATCGAAAATATTAAGCGGTACACTGACTCCGACTACTAATTGATTTTGTGTGGAGTTTTCCAAGGATTGGGTGCGGTTGACACCTAGGTTTAAAGTGGGGTTAGGACGTGCCTTTGCCCTTAGTTGATCAACCGTTGCTTGAGACTCTAATACCAGTAAAGCTCGATATTTCTCAACGTAGTTTTCCGCTAAATATTCTTGAACCTGTTCATGAGTCGATTTTGGCCAGAGCTTTTGTGAAGAGAGGTTTACCTGCAATGACTTATCAGACGTACCCCATAAATTTGATAATTGTTGGGTGGCCACTTGTACCTGTAAGTCTGCCTGTCTAAAAAGACGGATATTTTCAGCATGGCTTAAACGTGCGCGATTTACATCTACTTGGGCAATACTGCCTGCATTAAAGCGCTTTTCGATTGCTTGAAGGTTTTCTTGGCTCACCCGAAGTTGTTCATTGACAATGTTTTTTTCAAGTTCAGCAATGGCCAGTTGTGACCATACATATTTCACTGCAAGCTCAATTTGTGCTTGATAAATCTTCTGTTTCAGCGCTGTTTTATCTGTAGAGAGACTGGCTAATTTTTGGTTTGCTCTTCGCTCACCAAAAATATCCAAGGGTTGTGATATGCCAATGGTAAGCTCTTTTTCATTATTTGAACCAAATCCCGTTTGTTCAACTGACAGTTCAGGATTTTTAAACAGCTTACTTTGCTGAAGATTCGTGGCATTAATGCTGTTTTGCGTTTCCCAGAAATTTTGGGACGCTTGATATTGGTTAACCTGCTCAATAGCTTGCTGCAGCGTTAAATCTTGAGTACTGGCGACTACGGAAGTACTGAAGCTGATCATTGCAGATAGCAAGATACCGCTACCTAAGGCTGACCAGGATAAATTCAGGATGGAGGTATCCTGATGTAATTTGTTTTTTGACATGAAAATGCCCCACGCATAATGAAATTAGGAGTGGTGGGCTTTTATAAGACTACCCCACCAATAGTAGGGGCAAATCGGGAGGCGGGGTTAATTGATCCAGATAAGGGGGTTTATAAAAAGTTATTCCCAAATAAGTTGGGGTAATGCCGGTCTCAAAATTAGCTTTAAGCTTCAGATCATCGGGTGGGTCAATCTGAATCACGATTGTATTTGAGAAATGACTGCACTTTTCGTTAAAACAAACCTTCTGACAATAGTCATAGATTTCTTTATAGTTTTCTAGGGAATAAAGTGCTTGACGAGGACTATCACTCTTTTCGTCTAAATCGATTGGATTAGAGAGTATTGAATTGGGTATGTTTGGCATTTCATGCAGACACGCAGCCTCTGCCACACTCCAAATATTCTGGAATGTGAATAAGAGTACCAATATCTGGATTAGAAATGTTTTTCTCTTCATACACAAATCTGTATTTAAAACACCAATAAGAAGCTGTCCAGATCTATCAAAGATCTGATCACAGAATTTGAGTAACCTTAAACTTTTTGCAGCCTTAAGTAAAGATATACAGAATTTTTGAAAAAAGCATAGGTCTAGATAATCAAGCTAGATTTTTTAGAACTCCACATTGGTCAATTGTACATAAGCCATCACAAGTACCTCTTAAATCAGATAATTGTTCAATAAGCTTTTGTTGCTTGATTATATTTTCTCTGATAGCACTGACATGTAAGTCAATTAATTCATTCACATCTGAACAATTTTTCTTGGGATTATCTTTATAGGTGAGTAATTGACGAATTTCATTCAAACTCATATTTAAAGTTCGGCAATTCAAAATAAACTTAATTCGCTCAACATAGCCTATATCGTAAAGGCGGTAATTTCCTTCCGTTCTTTCGGGTTCCGGAATTAAACCTTCCTTTTCATAAAACCTAATTGTTAATACTGAACATGAGGTTTTTTTAGAGAGTTCACCAATTTTTAAATGCATTGAGTTGGTATTTCCAAAAAATCTTGACTCTATAGTAACTATAGGGATTCTAATATTCAAAGTTTATAAATTTTTTTAATGGGTATAACTATGAGTGGCTGTGGATGTAGTAAAGAAACACCATGCGAAGATAAGAAATCTCAACAAGAAAATCATCCATCAATTGCAGAAGCAAGCAATTCAAAGAATTGTGATAATACGCCTAGCTGTTGTGGTGAAGAGGAAGAAGAAAAATCTTCATCTCCTTGCTGTAACACTTCAAACAGTTGTGAAGATACCGCTCAATCCTGTTGTGGTTCTGATCCCAAAGAAAATTTAAGCACTGAAAACGTTTTAAAAGATTCGCACTACATGAGTGAATACTTAGTTCCCAAAATGGATTGTTCTGCGGAAGAACAGATGGTTCGTATGGCGCTATCTTCAATTGATGGTGTTCAAAAACTCATCTTTGATTTACCTAACCGGTCTTTAAAGGTTCTACATAATCAAAAAGATGAAAATATAACCACCAAACTTGAAGCTTTGGGTTTTGGTGCAAAGCTTGTGAAGACTGAAACTTATATAAGCAATCAACAGGCTAAGCAAACAAGTACCTATACCATTCCTAAAATGGATTGCTCTGCTGAAGAGCAAATGGTCCGTATGGCTCTTGCAGATATTGAAGCAGTTAAAGGTCTTACTTTTGATCTTCCCAATCGAAAACTGAAAGTCTTCCATAATGAAGGGAGTCAGCAAATTACGGCCAAACTTGAAGGACTGGGTTTTGGGGCGAAACTTGATGAAACACAGCTTTCTTCAGGCGATATACCTAATGAACCTGATCCTGTGAGACAAGCTAAAGTACTTAAACTGTTATTAGGCATTAATGCTCTACTGTTCTTTATAGAATTCATCAGCGGAATTATTGCTGCGTCTACAGGATTGATTGCTGATTCTCTAGATATGTTTGCCGATGCAGCCGTTTATGGTATTGCGCTATATGCCGTCGGAAAAGCTGCGAAATATCAAGTGAAAGCAGCCCATTTCGCAGGTTGGATTCAGTTATTACTTGCTGTCATCGTGATTATTGATGTCATTAGACGATTCATGTTTGGAAGCGAGCCAGAATCAACGCTCATGATTGTTATTGGCCTGCTCGCACTTATAGCTAACGTGACATGCTTATATCTTATTTCTGGTCATCGAGAAGATGGCGCACATATGAAAGCCAGTTGGATTTTCTCGGCGAATGACGTTGTCGTAAATATGGGCGTTATATTTGCCGGTGTACTCGTGGCGTGGACGGGATCAGCTTACCCAGACTTAATCATTGGCATCCTGGTTTCTTTATTCGTGCTTAATGGTGCTCGAAAGATTTTGGCTTTGAAGTAAGAGTATCGAAAATGAATCTATTTCAAGTTAAACAAAATCAGATCGTCAAAATTAGAGATCTCAAAAAAGGTAATCAATACAGTCATACCACTGATCCCGTATTGGAACGGCTCCAACTATTAGGTTTTAGAGAGGGTGAAACTCTACAAGTACTCGCTAAAGGTGTTTTTGGCGGAGATCCTGTTTTAGTTCAAATTGAAACTTCAAGATTCGCATTAAGAAAGAATGAAGCTGAAAGAATTTTTGTAGAGTTAGTATCCAATGAAGATTAAGAACATTGCATTAGTCGGTAATCCAAATTGCGGAAAAACCTCTTTATTTAATACGCTTACTGGTACGCGACAAAAAGTTGCCAACTATGCTGGGGTTACCGTAGAAAGAAAAGAAGGTTCTTTTAAATTACCTTCTGGTGATGCAATACGAGTATTGGACTTACCCGGAACTTACAGTTTAAAACCTAGTAGTTTAGATGAAGAAGTCACCAGGGCAGTTTGTTTGGGCGAGCTAAAAGGTGAAATTCTACCCGATATTTTTATATGCGTTGTAGATGCCACAAATTTAAGCTTACATTTGAGCTTGGTTCTCGAAGTTCGTGCTCTAAATCGCCCTATGATTCTTGTATTAAATATGATGGATGAGGTCAAAAAGCGTGGTATTTCCATTGATAAGGATAAACTGTCTCAACTGTTAGGTATCCCTGTAGTTGAAGCTGTCGCAGTTAAAACAAAAGGAATTCAAGATTTAATTAATCAATTAGATCAAAAAAATCTTTTTATTACTCCTTATCATTCTGAATTAAGTCATTTTGAACAGGTCAAACAAATCACCAAACAAGTTATTTTAAATAATGACAGTGGTGATAAAAGAACCGCATTTCTAGATAAAATTTTTCTACATCCTGTATTGGGTTTAGTAATCTTAACTTTAACCATGTTTGTGATGTTCCAGGCGGTATTTATATGGGCAACGCCTTTTATTGAATTCATTGAAAATTTTATCGTATGGCTCAGTGATTTTATTGGACCACTAATCCAACATCCTCTATTAAAAAGCTTGGTAGTCGATGGGGTAATTGCTGGCACAGGTAGCGTGCTTGCATATATGCCTCAGATTTTGATTTTATTCTTCTTCATTTTAATGCTTGAAGAGTCAGGCTATTTACCCCGAGCAGCATTTCTTTTAGATAAATTAATGTCTAAAGCCGGGCTTAGCGGCCGTTCATTTATTCCTCTGCTATCCAGTTTTGCTTGTGCGATTCCCGGAATTATGGCAACCAGAAGTATCAGCTCTGAACGGGACCGATTAGCAACAATTATGATTGCACCATTGATGACCTGTTCAGCAAGATTGCCCGTATATGCTTTATTGATCGCGGCATTTATTCCGAACCAATTAATCTACGGCTGGTTAAGTCTGCAAGGATTAGTCCTTTTTGGTCTTTATATGTCGGGAATAGTCTCAGCGTTATTAGTTTCACTCTTTCTGAAGTTGGTTCGAAAAGATAAAACTGAAAGTATTTTTATTTTTGAGCTTCCCACATACCGAATTCCAGATATTAGAAATATTGCATTAGGCTTATATGATAGGGCAACTATTTTCTTAAAACGAGTTGGTGGCATTATCGTTGCGCTGTCTATCTTGTTATGGGTGCTAGTCACGTTCCCTCAACCACCAGATAATGCAACCATGCCGGCCATTAACTATAGTTTAGCTGGTCAGTTAGGGCATTTAATTCATCCTATATTTGCGCCTATTGGGTTTACATGGGAAATATGTATTGCACTCATTCCTGCTATGGCAGCAAGGGAAGTTGTAATTGCTGCTCTTGGGGTGATTTATGCGATGTCAGGTGATGAAGATACAGTAACTCAAAGTCTGTTAAGTCAAATTTCAGGCCCGGATGGATGGGGGTTAGCCACAGGTTTATCATTATTGGTATGGTTTATTTTTGCTCCCCATTGTCTTGCTACGTTAGCAACAATTAGACGAGAAACTGGCAGCTGGAAACAGCCCATCATTATGGCAACTTATTTGTTTGCATTAGCCTACATCTTTTCATTCATCACATATCAAGTTGCGAGTAATTTTTAATTAGCAAATGAATAAAATAAGGGAGCTAGCTCCCTTATTTTATTGAAATACTCACTATAAATGAAGCGCTTTTACAAGAAAAACTGTATAGATATCAATAATATTAAACAGCTTCCTAAGAAAACTTCTAATTTAATTATAAATTATGAAAGAGTTCCCTCTTTTTAGTGCAATTCATGAAATAAGGTTTAAATATCAAAAATTATGGCTTAATGAATAGCATGATCTTGTAGACACTTTTAGTGAAATAATAATCAAAATATTGGAATGCTCCCAGTAGCCTAGACACAAAACCGATTCTAAAATTCTTATACTCGATATGGATAATTATTCTGAAAATTTTTTAGTATTAATTTCTTGTAGATAAGTGAAGATCTCATCTACTGTAGCTCTCGCTGTTCTAGAAACGCCAATTAATGTTGCAGATGCCATACCTGTCCAATCTCCATATCCAACTAACCACAAGTTAGGTAACTTAATAGACCTTCCATTTTGAACTTCTACAAAGTTATCTCGCTCTACTATATCTATACTTTTTAGATGATTTAATGAAGCCTTAAATCCAGTACACCAAATAATCACATCAATTTTCTCTTTTTTTCCATCTGGCCAAATAACTGCATCTGTAGCTAAAGATTGAAAAGGTGGACGGCTATGTAAGACTCCTCTATTCCTTGCCTCTTTGACACTATCGATCATCACAATATCACCTAGGCCACCTATTGGCTGGTCAACTTTTCTTCCTTCTTGTTGTACTTTTAAACGCTCAGTTGCTCTTAAAAACAGTACTCGACCATCGACATCATCAGGTAAAAATTGAGGCGGAGTTTTTGTGACCCAAATGGTTTCAGCAACTTGTGAAACCTCAGCGAGTATTTGCGCGCCCGAATTCCCCCCACCCACCACGATGACTTTCTTATCTTTAAATGGATCTGCATTCAGGTAATGGGCTGAATGTAACTGCGTGCCTTGAAAGTTTTCCTGTCCCGGATAATCAGGAATAAACGGCTGGCGCCATGTCCCTGTTGCACTGACCGCCACCTTGGCTCGCCAAAACTTTTCTCCAGCATATACGTCTAAATACTTTCCCTTCGATTCCACACGATCGACATGTACTGGACGAACAATCGAAAATTGATATCTCTGTTCATAAGCCGATAAATACTGGATCACCTCATTTCGTGTTGGATAGGTCTGTTCAGTGATGGGCATCATCCAACCGGATAGAGAACTCCAGGTATTAGGAGAAAAAAGACGCAATGACTCCCAGGTATGCAGCCAGGCACCCCCCGCTTGATTTTGCTCATCCAATATAATGAATGGGATTTTCTTGCGCTTTAAAAAATAAGCGGTAGATAAAGCGGCCTGCCCACCACCGATAATGATCACATCAGTTTCAGTCTGTTTCTGGTTCAAAGCCTTCACCTTTTCCTTATTTATCTCTGACTTCTTTAATGTAAAAACCCAATCATGAAGACTGGGTTTTTACAATATTCATTGTACCTTTAACAGCACTTCATCGGTACAGCATAAAAGTGTTACTGACCTGGCAATGAGGCGCAGTATTTAATACCATCCAGCATTTATAAACTGCGCTGATTTACACGCTTGGACAACTCTTCAGCCGATTCCTTGCGTTCAGAATAACGATCAGTCAGGTATTTGCTTTGACCACGAGTCAGTAGAGTGAACTTAAATAACTCTTCCATGACATCCTCAATCCGGTCATAGAAAGCTGAAGGCTTCATTCGTCCATCTTCTTCGAATTCCAAGAAAGCTTTCGGAATTGAAGACTGATTTGGAATGGTGATCATCCGCATCCACCGCCCCAAAATACGCATCTGGTTCAGGCTGTTAAATGACTGTGATCCACCACTGACTTGCATCAAGGCAAGGGTTTTACCTTGGGTAGCACGGATTGCTCCTCCTGCAAGTGGAATCCAGTCTATTTGTGATTTAAAAATGGAACTCATAGAACCATGACGTTCAGGTGAACACCAGACCATACCTTCAGACCATGCAAGAAGCTCATGCAGTTCTTTTACTTTTGGATGCTCAGTATCCGCATCTTCTGGCAAAGGAAGGCCCCACAAGTGATAGATACAGATAAAGCACACATATGGAGGTGCTTTGTCACGGTTAAAATGGGAAAGAAAAGGTCCACCAGATCTTGAGCACAGGCAGGTTAAGTATAAAAATAACGTGATCGAATGTAATCATGGCAAGCTAAAGCGGATCATTAGGGCCACTTTAGGATTCAAATCGATGAAGACGGCTATGCCACATGCATCTATTCAGATGGCATTAAACACCGATGATGTACAGACGAAGTAGTAGCAGCCGATCCTACTAAAAGAATAGCAAACGATAAAAACAGCGATAAGCATGTTTTTAACCACTGCATAAAAATAGACCAAAAATTAAGCTTTTTTAGTTTTACAGATTCGAAAATAAATAGTAATAATTCATGAATAGTAGCCGAAGCTACCATTCATGAATCCAAATCATACTATTTTAAAAAACAAACTCGATACCTGCACCATACAACCATCCTTTTTCTGAATTGGACGCTTGTTGTAGAGAAGTTAGCTTTTGTCCCTTTTCATATTGATAAGCTACATCAACAAAAGGTTTAATCCGTTTAGTAATCTCATAACGAGTTTTCAGCCCAGTCTTCAATTCGGATAATCCGTTTTTTGAAGCATAGTTAGAATCATCGTTTAATACTAAATCTGCTTCAATATAAGGTTGAGTAATAAGTTTTTGGGTTAGCAAGAAGTCACGCTCTAATTCAAAACTAGCTCCCCAAAAATTATTTTCACCACCATATAAATAAGCCTGAGTTTCAAAGAAATAAGGAGCTAGACCTAATATACCAATAACCCCATCCACTCGATCGCTGCTGCTGTTATTTTTATCTTCACTATATCTTACCCCAGCTTGTACATCCCAAAATGGGGCTACGTTACGGCTATAAAGTGCTGATACAGCATATTTTGGATCATTACTTTCTGACTTTTCCGAATTGGCTTCAATAAATAGACGATTTTCATCTGTTCCAATTAAAGTTTCAAACTTTGTTCCTAGGTTGCCCTTACCGTCTTCATCAACCATCCATTCATTTTCAAATTTTGTCGTTTGATAAATTTGTCCACCATGTTCTTTAAGATGATCATCATGAGATGGGGCTGATCTCTTTCTTGCGGTCAGAATAATATTATCTCCCCCATTTGCATTTTCCATTGAATAATATTCTGGATACAATTCTTGGGGGCTATATCTTAAGCCACCAGACTCCTGTAATAAGACTCTCATACCATTTGTAATATTACTTTCTTGTTCCGAAGTGCTGCTATTAGCAAAAGTTAAGTTTGATATACTTATTAATGCAATTGATAAGACTGTTTTTGAGAAGAAATTCTTAGTGATTTGCATGTGGATTTACTCCCTTCTCACTTATTGGGGGCTGAGCAACAGTCTTTGTAGAATTACCATCTTCCACTTGAGCTACAATGAGTTTATTCATCATTCCTGCACTCATATGGTAAAGCAGGTGACAATGAATAGCCCACTCACCTAACTCATCAGCTGTGAGTAGAGTGGTTATCGTTTTCCCAGGTGGAACAATTACCGTATGTTTGTTTGGCATATTGCTTGGATCCTGACCATTCTCAAGCTGCATAAACATGCCATGTAAGTGCATTGGGTGAGCCATCATACTGTCATTGACAAATTTTAAGCGAATACGTTCACCATACTTCACCACTAGTGGGTCGGCTTCATTAAATTTTTTACCATTTATTGTCCAAATATAACGCTCCATGTTTCCACCAAGACGGATCTCTATTTCACGTTCAGCTGCACGAGTGTCTTTTTGAGGATCTAACGATTGCAAATCACTATATTGCAATGCTTTATTACCTTCAGGTGTTGAAGCATTTGCCCATCCAAATACGGTATTATCATTCTTGTCTGAAGCCGCCTTAACAGTAGCGCTATTCATCGGCATATCATGATCCATACCTTTCATAGAAGACATATCATGATCCATACCTTTCATAGAAGACATATCGTGATTCATGCCTTTCATAGAAGACATATCATGATTCATATCTTTCATTGAAGACATATCATGATCCATACCTTTCATAGAAGACATATCGTGATTCATGCCTTTCATAGAAGACATATCATGATCCATACCTTTCATAGAAGACATATCGTGATTCATGCCTTTCATAGAAGACATATCATGATTCATTCCCATATCTTCCATAGTCAATAAAGAACGAGGACGAGGCTTAGGCATCTCAATTTGTTTTACAGGTGAGGTATTTTCATCATGTAAGGTTCCAACCGAAAATCCAGTACGATCAATAGATTCAGCTTCGATTTGATAATGGGCTTGTTTCGGTTCAACAATGACATCATAAGTTTCAGCAGTACCTATACGGAACTCATCTACAGGAACGGGCTTTACAGGTTGACCATCAGCACTGACTACAGTCATTTTTAGGTTTGGAATGCGTACATCAAAGAATGACATAGCGGAAGCATTAATAAAACGAAGGCGAACTTTTTCACCAGCTTTGAAGTTACCCGTCCAATTTTGCTGAGGTGTCTTGCCATTCATTAAAAATGTATAACCAGTCACATCGGACATATCTGTTTTCAGCATTCGCATCTGATTCCACATAGAACGGTCTTGCCAAGTCGCTTTTAGCCCATCACGTTTAACTTGTTTTAATACATCGAATACTGTTTCGCGGCGGTTCTGATAGTAGTCTGCTTCTTTTTTAATATTTTTCATAATTTGATCACTTGTCGAATTATGAAAATCAGAAAGCAAAACAACGTAATCTTTATCGGTTTTTTCAGCAGCTGTTAGTGGAGTTTTATCTTTAGGATAAATAACAAAAGCACCATATAAACCGTCTTGTTCTTGTCCTTTACTATGTGAATGATACCAATAAGTACCATTTTGGCGGACTTTAAACTTATATTCATAAGTTTTATTAGGGGCAATGCCATTAAATTTGTTAAATCCAGGTACACCATCCATAATTCCAGGTAATAATAAGCCATGCCAATGGATTGAAGAGTCCTGATTTTTTAACTTATTGTGAACACGGATAACGGCCTCATCACCTTCTTCAAATTCAAGAAGTGGTGCAACGAATTTACCATTTACAGTAATTCTCTCAACTGGTTTTCCTGTGATATTTACAGTTTGTTCAGCGATTGTTAAATCATATTCTTTAACTGCCGCCATTACCCAAGTTGATGAAAATAAACCAACTCCAATTAAGAGTATATGACTTAACTTTTTTGACATTCTATCTCACCTTTAGAAAGGTCAAGATTGAAGTAATAAAGCAAATATTTAGTATAAACTTTAATACTTCTTTCTCGCTATTTATAAAATTATTTATTGCTACTAGGCATATTCATCTTTGAATGATCCATTTTAGAATGGTCCATATTCATCATAGAATGATCCATTTTTGACATGTCAGATGAGTTAGGAGACTGATGTTGACTATGATCTTGCTGAGTCTTGTCATCTTTTTCCATTTTACAAGGTTTTGTACAAGGTTCCTGTGCTTTTACCGTTTTAGTGGCACTTGAGGTTGATACATCTTTTGCCCAAGATTGAGTACCAGCAATTAAAGTTCCAGCACACATTAAAATTGTTAGACTACGACGCACTACAGTTTTCATAAGTTTCTCTAAAAGTTAATTTCTTGCTACTACAATAAAGTGAAGCACTGAACATCTAAGTGACTTGAAAATGACATTTTTGTAATCTATCTCGATCAGATGTTTTATAACGTTATTATAGTTTTAATGAATGACTTAGGATTCGGAAATGAGAATACTATTAGTTGAAGATGAACAAAAAACTGGTGATTATCTCAAGCAAGGTTTATCCGAAGCTGGCTATATTACGGACTGGGTTACAGATGGGTTAACGGGTAAACATCAAGCTCTTTCTGAAGAGTATGACTTAATTATTTTAGACGTGATGTTACCTGGACTAAATGGTTGGAATATTATCAATGATATTCGTAGCAGCGGTAAAACAATGCCCATTCTGTTTTTAACAGCCAGAGATCAGATAGAAGATCGAGTAAAAGGTCTAGAGTTAGGCGCTGATGATTATTTAATAAAGCCTTTTGCTTTTGCAGAGCTTCTTGCTCGAATCAAAACTCTCCTTAGACGAGGGCAGCAAAGAGAAGATAGTAATATTATTAAGATTGCTGATTTAGAACTTGATTTGAGAAAACGTCGGGTAACACGAGCAGGTCAACGCATTGATCTGACGGCTAAAGAATTTGCGCTTATGGAGCTTTTTATGCGTAGAAGAGGTGAAATTCTACCAAGAGCACTTATTGCATCTCAAATTTGGGATATGAACTTTGATAGTGATACGAATGTCGTTGAAGTCGCTATTAAACGATTAAGAAGTAAAGTTGACAGTAACTTTACTCCCAAATTAATTCAGAATATTCGAGGAATGGGGTATGTACTAGAGGTAGAGGATGAATAATAATTTATTCAGAGCGATCAGTTTCCGGATCGGTATCATTTTCTCATTATCTACTATTTTCATTCTAATTATTATGGGTTTGTTCATAAATAAATTAGTAATGCATCATTTTGAAACTCAAGACCGTACCCAATTAGAAGGTAAAATCCAGCTTATTCAGAATCTTCTCCAACAGCATCCTAAAAATTCTCCAGAACTTAATCTTTATTTAAGAGATGCGTTAGTTGGACACCATGATCTTATGGTCCAAATAGAACGACCGACAGGTAAAGTTTTATTTAGTTCAGCATCCTCAATCATTAATACTCAAAATTTAATCAAGTCAGCAAATAATTCATGGATTAAATGGCAAGTTCAAAATAAGACCTATCGTGGCATGATCTACACTACAGGTATAAATAGAAATTCTGAAATACAATCTGTACGAATTATTGTTGGGATCGATACATCAGAACATCTACATTTTCTAAAAGATTTTAAGCGTCAACTTTTGTATATTGGTTTGGCTGGTACAATTTGTTTAATGTTTTTAGGTTGGTTTGCAACCTGGAGAGGTTTAAGACCAGTGCAAAAAATGGCTAAGGTCGCAGAAGGAATTTCTGCTCAACATCTTTCAGAACGTTTAGAAGTTGAGCATACACCAACCGAACTAAAATCATTGGCAATCGCCTTCAATGCTATGCTGGACAGACTAGAGTCAGCTTTAGAAAAACTTTCCGATTTTTCATCTGATTTAGCACATGAAATTAGAACACCGATTAATAATTTAATGACCCAAACTCAAGTATGTCTCGCCCGTAACCGAGATATTGGTACTTATCAAGAAATACTATTTTCTAATTTAGAAGAATTTGAACGTTTGGCTCGAATGGTGTCCGATATGCTTTTCTTGGCAAAAGCAGAACATGGCTTAAATTTACAGAACTTACAGAATATTGACCTCATTAAAGAAGTTACCGCTTTATTTGATTTCTATGACGCTCTAGCTGCCGAAAAAAATATGACACTTCAACAAACAGGATCTGGCAATGTAAAAGGTGATCCTGCTATGTTACGTCGCGCACTCAGCAACCTATTGTCTAATGCAGTTAAATATGGAAACAAGAATTCTACAATACAGATAAAACTTCAACAGAATTTAGATAACACAATATTTTCAATTGAAAATGAAGGCCCTGAACTCTCTCCTGAACAACTATCCAGATTATTTGATCGTTTTTATCGAACAGATGCGTCTAGACAAAGAACAGAAGAAGGAACCGGCTTAGGGCTTGCCATAACAAAATCTATTCTTGATATGCTTGGGGCGACCATTCAGGCTGAATCCCTCAATGGTCGAATCATTTTTACCATTGTTTTTCAAAGTGAATCCATGCAAGGGGAATCATTTTAACTCATTTTTTGAACATCTTCCATTTACCCGAGTTGACCTTACATAAAGCTCAAACTGAGAGCCAGAGCTACGCCAGCACCTATCATGGCAATTGTGTAGCCAAATATGATAGCTCGGCCAAACTGTGCCCCCCCTGTCATCCATGCAATTGTCGCTTTGCTTAACATGTTGCTCAGTGTGGCCAGCCCTAGCGCGACAGCAGCCACATTTGTTGTTAAGCCTTCAGTACTATGCAGGCGGGCAAGTGAGACTAAAATAGCATCTACGTCTGCTAGCCCAGAAATAGTCGATAATACGAAGATGCCGCTGGTGCCCAACCATTGTTTTGCTGCCGGGACCAAGACTGCCATGACAGCCAGGAAAGCAGCGAAGCTGAATGCTGTCCCAAGATCAAAAGGAGCCATTGCTTCTATTGTTCGATCGTTGTTTTCAGCGCTGGTAATTTGGCGTTGTCTCCACAATGCCATACCCAGCAGAAGGATTCCCGCAATCATCATTGCACCACCAAAAGTGCTTAGCAATGCTGGCTCAATGACGCCTATCAGCACAACCATACGAAAAAACATGATGCCACAGGCAGCCAATGTTCCAGAAATAGCAGCACTGACCATGACGGGGTGCTGGCGTGTATAGCGTGCCAGTGCGACAGTTGCAGCTGTAGAAGATGCCAAACCACCCAATAGACCTGTCCAGAATATGCCTCTTTCTGAACCGGTAAGCCGCATGGCAAAATGACCTGCCAGAGAGAGTCCGGCAATCAGGATCACTGCCCACCATAACTGGTAAGGATTTAATGCAGCAAAAGGTCCCAGACCCGTATTGGGTAAGTAGGGTAATATAACGACAGAAAGTACCAGCAACTGCAGGGATGCGGTTAATTCACGATGCTCTATCAAGCGTAGCCAACCGTGTAAGGTTGGCTTGAGATCCAAAAATACAGCGACGATTACAGCCGCGGTTAATGCTAAAGTAACATTACCATGGGATGCATATGCACCTAAAACTAATGTCAACAGCATCGCGATCGTCGTGGTAGCGCTTAGATTACCGGAAAGTTTTGCGGTACGCGCGTAGGACACTGTTAATAATAAGGAAAGCCCTAATACGGCCGCGACCAGCGGCCAAGGCCCGAAGTTTGGTTGTAAATGACCGAGCACTCCTCCGAGCAATCCTGTCAATGTGAAGGTACGTAGGCCTGCTACTCGGCTGCCCTCGGGCAATTCACGATCGTGCCATCCTCGTTCTAAACCAATGAGCAGGCCGATGGCAAGTGCTGCAATAAGACCTGGTACATCTGGTGGAAGAAAAGAACTCTCCATCATAACTTTTTATTTCGCAAGCGAAGGGCATTCGTGATGACTGAAGCTGAACTAAAACTCATCGCCAAGGCCGCAATCATGGGTGACAATAACCAACCGGTAAATGGATAGAGTACGCCAGCTGCGATTGGGATACCCAAGGCATTGTAAAGGAAAGCAAACATGAGGTTCTGTTTCATGTTGCCAACAGTAGCTTCCGAAAGGGAACGGGCAACCGCGATACCGCGTAAATCCCCCTTGACCAGCGTAACTTGAGCACTATTCATTGCGACATCAGTTCCGGTCCCCATAGCGATACCGACATCAGCCTTGGCTAGTGCTGGTGCATCATTGATTCCATCGCCGGCCATTGCCACGATGCGACCTTCCTTCTGCAATTTGCTGACCAGTTCTAGTTTATCTGCGGGTTTAACTTCACCATGTACCTCATCAATACCCAGACGTGCTGCGACTGAACGGGCAGTGGTGAGACCATCTCCTGTTGCCATCACGATACGTAGTCCAGCTTCCTTCAGGGTGGCAAGTGCTTCAGGGGTACTTTTTTTGATGGGATCGGATACTGCAAGCAGGCCGGCCAATTCACCATTGATGGCTAGATGCATCACACTTGCACCTTCTGAACGCAGCTCTTCGGCTTGCGGAATCAGAGATTGTACCGAGATACCTAATTGCTCCATCAGTGCTGTGTTGCCCAAAGCTAACTGACGATCGCCCACTTGACCTCGAACACCAATCCCTGAGCCTGATTCAAAATTATCTGGTGTTTCAAGAGACAGGCCACGTTCGTGTGCTGCATTTACAATCGCTTCGGCTAGCGGGTGTTCACTGCCTTGATCAAGACTGGCGGCTAAACGTAATACTTCAGATTCATCGAAACCTGATGCGGCAACCACACGATCGAATACAGGGCGTCCTTCGGTCAACGTACCTGTTTTATCGATGATTAGTGTGTCAATCTTGCGCAGATTCTCAATGGCTGCTGCATCGCGGAACAACACACCATGAGTAGCACCTTGACCCGTTGCAACCATGATAGACATTGGAGTTGCCAAGCCTAGTGCACAAGGACAGGCAATAATGAGTACTGCCACAGCATTGATTAATGCATAAACCCAGCTCGACTCTTCTGGGCCGAACAATCCCCATCCAAAGAAGGTAAGCAAGGCAATGGTCACTACAGCCATGACGAACCAACCTGCTACCTGATCAGCCATACGTTGCATTGGTGCTCTCGAGCGTTGAGCTTGTGCCACCATCTGTACGATCTGGGACAACATGGTACTTGAACCAATTTTCTCTGAACGCATGATCAATGAACCATTGGTATTCAGGGTAGCGCCAATGACTTTATCGCCGACACGTTTAGTGATTGGTAAAGGTTCGCCTGTCAGCATTGATTCATCTACTGAACTACTTCCTTCAGTGACTACACCATCCACAGGAACTTTTTCATCTGGGCGGATGCGAAGTAAATCTCCTACATGGACATGAGTCAGAGGAACGTCTTCCTCAGTTCCATCGGACAGAATTCGGCGAGCTGTTTTAGGAGCAAGTCCGAGTAGTGACTTAATTGCAGCAGAAGTTTGCGAACGTGCTTTTAATTCTAGTATTTGTCCCAGTAGGGTCAACGAAATAATGACCGCTGAAGCTTCAAAGTAAACAGCGACACGGCCCATGGAAATAAATGAGTCTGGAAAGATTTGTGGCGCTACAGTTGCAACCACACTGTAAATAAAAGCAGCCCCTGTACCTAGACCGATCAGGGTCCACATGTTCGGGCTGCGATTCACGACCGATTGCCAACCACGGGAAAAAAATGGCCAACCTGCCCAGAGTACGATCGGCAGTGACAACACTAATTCAATCCAGCTCTGAACCGCCATGTCGAACAGGTTCAGTTGATGGCCAAACATCGCCAAAAAAGTCACGACTATGGTCAGTGGCAGTGTACACCAGAAGCGTCGACGGAAATCACGTAACTCAGGATTCTCATCTTCCTCTAACTCGGGAATGAGTGGCTCCAGTGTCATTCCACATTTAGGACAGTTTCCAGGATGATCTTGTTTAATTTCTGGATGCATTGGGCACGTATAGATGGTCGTGCCTGTTGTGCTTGTCTCATTAACGGATTGAGTAGTCTGATGATGCTGTGTATGTGCATCGGCAGTCGTCGTTGCGGGTTTAGCGATATATTGCACCGGGCTGCTATGAAACTTTGATTGACATTTATCACTGCAAAAAAAGTAAGTTTTCCCCTTAAATTCCTCATGGTATTTCGATTCTTCAGTGACGGTCATACCACAGACTGGGTCTTTCAGTACGTCTGTTGTAGCCTGTGCCATATGGTCCTGGTTATGATTTTTTTGATCTGACATAAATAATTCTCTTATGGTAAAGTGGTTTTATGGCCGAATTTTGGAATAAATCTCGGAGTCTGTTGAGCATAGCTGTCATAGACAGCGCCAAACTGTTTACTCATTTCAGCCTCTTCCTTAATTGCCAAGCGGCTGTACATTAAGAGTAGGATTGGAAACATAATCAGTGTCAGTAAAGTTGGCCATTGCAATAAAAAACCCAGCAAGATCATCACAAAAGCCACGTATTGTGGGTGACGTATACGTGCATAAGGGCCTGTGATCGCTAAAGAATGCTGACGTTGCGCGTTGTACAGCACGTGCCATGACGTTGATAACAGGTAAAATCCATAGCCCAAGAAAACGTAACTGGCGATATGCAAAATGCCAAAATGTGGATCACCTTTTTCACCTAATAGCGTTGACCACAAGTGACCTGCATTATGAGAAAGTAAGTCAAGTTGAGGGAAGCGAGTTTGAAGCCAACCAGATAACAGGTAAATGGTTAAAGGAAAACCATACATTTCGACAAATAGAGCAATGATAAAAGCCGAAAAGGCCCCAAATGTACGCCAATCGCGCGCAGTGGAAGGTCTAAAAAAACTGAAAGCGAACATGATAAAAACTGTTGAGTTAATGATAACCAGCGTCCATAAACCATAAGCCGATTCCGCATGATTCATGATGGATCTCCTGATAAGAGCTATTTTTTGTTATCAGATATATCGGATTTTTTTTGCTGCGAGTGGTTATGCCCATGACCACCATGCATAAAAATATGCATCAGTGGACACGCTAAAAGGAATAAATAAGGCAAAGCACCGATAACGTGGGCTAAATGTTCCGTTAATAGAAAATAAGCTGCGATACCACCCAGCACGATTAGACCAATGGCATAACGTGTAGACCAGAAGTTAGGTACTGAATTATTTTCTTGGTGTTGGTGATTCATGGTGCTTTCCCCTAATTCATGGGTAACTATTTAGTTGCTGACGGAGGCATACAGTCCATCATCATCTGCATCATGGATTGCATCATGTCCATACGTTTTTCCATCATCTGCTGACGGTCAGCCATATTTGCATTCATGCTTTGGCTGCCCATCTGTTTCATCATACTCATACCTCCTTGCATGAGTTTCATGTGCTCAGCCATAAGTTTCTGACGTTCTTGTGGGGTTTTTGCAGCCATCATCTTCTCATGCATGGCTTGCATCGCCTTCATGTGTTGATCCATTGCAGCCATTTTATCTGTAGCAGTGGTGCTGGTAACTGTTTGCTTAATTGTTACTGCAGATGGTGCTGTTTTTTCAGGGTGGTGATCTTTGTGTTCATCGGATTGCTGTGCAAATGTATTCAATGACGCGGCTGCGATACATAAGCCCAAAAAAATGTTTTTGAATTTCATCATAATTTTTTCCTTTAAATAATTTGGAAGTAAAAGCTATGTTTTAGTACTGAACAGAGACTAGGAATTTGACTACTAAACTGATGAAATTTTTGGTTATTCTCTGTCTCTCTTAAAAATTTTAGCACTATTAATTAATTATTTTTAAAAATGACAAAAATGTAATTTTGAGATCTTCTCGAAATATATAGTCTATGCTGAGATGACAAAAATTTTATTTAATATTAATCTTTTAAAACTATTAAAGTTGTTATGATTTTATGTGCTTAAAAAAATAAAAATGAAATGATTAGATGACTCCAAGGCTAGTTAGAGACACATTCTTAATGTAATTTACACTGTTATTCCTTTAAAGAAAAAATACAGTTGATCAAAATAGTTTTTTATAGAAAAAAGGGTGGATAATTTAATTATTAAACTTATTGGTATATTTATTAGATAGAAGGTAAAGAAGATTATTTTTAATATTAGGGTTTATAATCCAAATTTCAGAGTAAGGAATCTACTACTTATATAATAGAGATTCCATCTCCAAAACAGTACTACTGTATGAATGAGTTGTATTCAATGCAGGGAAGAATGTAGATCCTTAATACTAACGGAAAATTATTTTACTGAATTTTCATGTAAAGACTCATTTAATTGATCAATCACTGTCGTCCATTCACCATCAGAGTGTAGTTTTTCTTCTAAAAAATGACGTTGAGCATCAGTCCAAAAAATTGCTTGTGTTAAAAAAACATCTCCAGCTAGCTGATGGCTCTCTATGAATTTTGCAATTGCTTCTTCAGTAGAAGCTAAACCAAGCTGTTCAAATAATTTGGTCATTCTTGGACGTGTTTGAGTCATGTGCTTAGCCCACAAATTTATATTAGATCAAATTAAACATAACATGTTTATATTTAAACTAAAATATAAAAAATTAAATAGCTACTATTTTCTTAGACAAAATGATTACTACATTTCATAAATCAACCACCTACATAATTTGTTTGTTAAATGATCATTATTTTTCAATAAGATTATTTTAATAGTTAAAGATTTTAAATTTTAAAAATGACAAAAATGTAATTTTGAAGTCATCGCTCTGTTTCTGTCTCTCACTAATAATTGAAATATAAGAGGAGATGATGTGGTCTCATTAAATATAGATTTTATAAAGTCATCTCTAATGAACTAACGAATCAAGAGGAAACGTAAATGAAATTATTTCAAAATAAAATGACTGCTCTACGTAATGTTGTAGTAGCTGCAACGATGATTGTGGCTACTACAACTACGTTCGCTCATGTGAGTTTAGTGAGTGCGATTCCTGCGGAAAATGCATCTATCCTTAGTCAACCAAAGAACTTGACCCTTAACTTTGGTGCAGAGGTTATGTTGATGAATATTAAGTTACTGGATGCTCAGCGAAGAGATGTTCCTTTAAAATATAAAGTTACTCATGACTTAAAGAAATCCTTTGATGTCGCTCTTCCGAAACTGAAAAAAGGTAAATATACCGTTGTCTGGACAACAATGGGGAAAGATGGTCACAACATGAATGGTGAATATAGTTTCACTATCAAATCAACTAAATAAGAATTGATTACCTTTCAACATGTCAGTGAGGTGCTGGCATGTTGTTCTAGAATGGACAAAAATAATGATTTCTGAATATTGGATGTGGGCCACTTGGTTAACTAAGGTTATTTTATATTTAAGTGTAGCTTTTGTCGTTGGTGGAGCCTTTTGCTATTTTTTACTTAGACAATATCTTGAACTAAAAGAATCGATTCTTAAATATATTACAATTGGCGCTGGATTAGGCCTAATTTCCAGTACCTTGGGATTTTTTATTCTGATTGGTAGTTTTGCCAATACTGGTATTACAGGTATGGTGGACCCCACGTATATTAATATATTGGTTAATACTCCGACGGGGTATATATACGTTCTTCGTTCTATTAGTTTTGCTCTTTTACTTCTTCTCATGGTGGTTAAACTTAACAGGAACAAAGGTCATTTTTCTATAATTGAAAGTTCAATATTTTGTATTTTACTTATCCCGATTATTTTTAGTTTTTCCCAGCTCGGACATGTCGCTAATTTAACCTTACTTGCTCAAATTTTATTATCAATCCATATTCTAGTTATGTCGTTATGGATGGGGTCTTTATATCCGTTATGGAAAACCAGCCGGGAAATAAGTGGTTTACCTTTAAAAGATCGCATGCATGTATTTGGACGTATTGCTGCTTTCATTGTTGGGATATTAATCGCCTGTGGCGCTAGTGTAGCTCTTCTTTTAATTAAAGATTTTAATACCTTAATCAATACTGCATATGGCTATGGTTTCATGGTTAAAATGTTTTTTGTTATAAGTATTCTACTTTTAGCTGCCTTCAACAAATGGTATTTCACCCCGCGTCTTCAACATCCTAAATTCGCTAAACACCTTAGTCATGCCATTTTATTTGAGATGTTATTAGGTCTATCAATTCTATTAACAACAGGCTATATAACCACTGTCGTGGGTATTGAATAAGAGAATTTCAAAATAAGGGAATTGAGGAAATTTAACATTACTGCATTTATCTTTTGTAGCTGAGCAATAAAGTTTCTACTGGACTGTCAACTTACGACAATCAGAACAGTAAAATCGCATCATGAGGCATTATACATAAAGGTAGTCACCGGTTTTTAGCTTATCTTCAACCCATAACGGTCTCATCTATTCAGTTCACTACCATTGATTGAAATAACTAATCTTATAAATTTCAGAGTGATCGTAGATGACAAAAATGTCATTTTAAAGTCACATTAATGTTGGTTAAGTACTTTTACTGTAGTCATTAGAACACTCTTCTTTGGAATACTCTGAAGAAAACTGTAAGGTTGTAAACAGACCAAGTTACAGCGAGTAACTGATTCAGAAAAAGGCTGGTTGTATGGTGAAAGTTTAGAGTTCCTGTTCTAATGTTTTAAACAAATATTTTGTTAAAAAGGAGCAACATATGAAATTTCACATCGCTAATATGACTTGTGGTGGTTGTGCACGCGGCATTACTACCGCAATTAAAGAGCTCGACTCGAATGCCTCACTCGATATTGATTTACAAAACCGTATTGTTGAAATCAACACAACGGTGAGTCAGGATCAAGTCATTGCCACTCTCAGTGAGCGTGGATTTACAGCTGATCCTGCTTAATCTCTGTTAGAGTAACAGTGGGAATTCCTTACCACTTTTACTCTCTCTTATTTTCCTCATCGTACAGATAAAACCTGTACTTGCTTGAAATAAAAGTAATCCCTGAATTCCCCCTAATCTTGGTTCGAGCTGATCTTCGCATATAGAACTCAGCATATCTAAATGATAGAGATCGTATATGAGTACCGAAATGACTGATACGCCACACTACAGTGAAACATTAGAGATTGAGGGGATGACATGTGCTTCTTGTGTAGGCCGTGTGGAAAAAGCTTTAAAATCTGTTGAGGGTGTTGAATCGGCTCATGTAAATCTGGCTACCGAAAAAGCAGTCATTTATGCGCATCAACCACTTGATCGCGCTACTTTAATTAAAGCCGTAGAAAAAGCAGGCTACGAAGTGGAAGCGCTGCAACCAATAGAGCTTACGATTGAGGGTATGTCATGTGCTTCTTGTGTAGGTCGAGTAGAAAAAGCCTTAAAATCTGTTGAGGGTGTGGAATCAGCACATGTAAATCTGGCTACTGAAAAAGCGACTATTCAGGCAAGCTCATCTGTCACTCGTGACTCGTTAATTCAGGCTGTCACCAAAGCAGGGTTTGAAGCAAAGTCAGTTCATCAAACTACGGAAAGCTTTCAAGATAAAAAGAATATTGAATTAGAAAAACTTAAAAAAGATTTAATTTTGTCAGTCTTATTGACTCTACCCGTTTTTATTTTAGAAATGGGATCACACCTGATTCCCGCCTTTCATACGTTTATGATGGATAACATTGGCCAACAAAATAGCTGGTTAATGCAATTTTTCTTGACCACAGTAGCATTAATTTTTCCAGGCCGACGCTTCTTCAAAAAGGGCATCCCAAGTTTATTCCGCTTAGCACCAGACATGAATTCCTTGGTGGCTGTAGGAACATTGGCTGCTTATCTTTATTCAGTGGTTGCTACTTTCTTTCCAAGTGTCCTGCCACAAGGCACGGTCAATGTTTATTATGAAGCTGCAGCGGTTATTATCACTTTAATTCTATTAGGTAGATTTTTTGAAGCCAAGGCAAAAGGCCGAACGTCTTTAGCAATTCAACATCTAGTTGGAATGCAGCCTAAAGTTGCCAGAATACAGCTCAATAATCAGGTGATAGAAGTTCCGATTGCCGAAGTTCAAACAGGAACGATTGTAGAGATTAGACCAGGTGAGCGTATCCCTGTCGATGGTGAAGTTATTCACGGCCAAAGTTTTATTGATGAATCCATGATTACTGGCGAGCCTATGCCCGTTGAAAAAACGATAGGCTCTACTGTGGTAGGAGGAACAATTAACCAAAGTGGTAGCTTAAATATCAAAGCCACCTCTGTTGGTAGTTCATCAGTGCTTTCTCAAATCATCCGAATGGTTGAACAGGCACAGGGTTCCAAGCTGCCTATTCAGGCATTGGTTGATAAAATTACCATGTGGTTTGTACCTGTAGTAATGGGTCTCTCTCTTTTAACTTTTCTTACGTGGTTTATCTTCGGCCCTGAACCAGCCCTAACTTTTAGTTTAGTGAACGCGGTTGCTGTACTCATTATTGCATGTCCTTGTGCGATGGGACTTGCAACGCCTACATCAATCATGGTGGGAACTGGGCGGGGTGCTGAAATGGGGGTTTTATTTCGTAAAGGTGAAGCTTTACAGCTGCTCAAAGAAACTAAAGTGGTTGCAGTTGATAAAACAGGGACTCTGACTGAAGGGAAACCAGTTTTAACCGATCTGCATGTCTTAGAAGGTTTTGAATACAATGCCGTACTTTCACTGATGGCAGCCGTTGAATCAAAGTCTGAGCACCCTATTGCTCGAGCAATTGTACAAGCAGCTATAGATAAGGAATTAATCCTGTCTCCTATTGCTGATTTTAAATCAGTGACTGGCTACGGAATAGAAGCGAAGGTTTCTGAGCATTTGGTTCATATTGGTGCAGATCGATATATGGAAAAACTAAGTTTGAATCCTAATGTTTTTTCTCAATTTTCGGATCGTTTGGGAGAAGAAGGAAAAACCCCTCTCTATGTTGCGATTGACCAGAAACTTGCTGCCATTATTGCTGTAGCAGATCCAATTAAAGAATCAACATTTGCTGCAATTGAAGCGTTACATCAGTTAGGTTTAAAGGTTGCCATGATTACAGGTGATAACCGTCATACAGCTCAAGCGATTGCAAAAAAACTAGGTATTGATGAGGTTATTGCAGAAGTCTTACCTGAAGGTAAAATAGAGGCCGTTAAAAAATTAAAAAATCAATATGGTAAACTCGCATATGTTGGAGATGGCATTAATGATGCCCCTGCACTTGCAGAAGCAGATATTGGTTTAGCGATAGGTACAGGTACAGACGTAGCTATTGAAGCTGCTGATGTGGTTTTGATGTCTGGCAACCTGAAAGGAGTGCCGAATGCTATCGCTTTAAGCAAAGCGACTATAACCAATATTCGTGAAAATTTATTTTGGGCATTTGTTTACAATGCAGCTCTGATTCCTATTGCAGCAGGTGTACTTTATCCGCAATTTGGACTGCTACTTTCTCCTGTATTTGCTGCTGGTGCAATGGCTCTCTCGTCAATATTTGTACTAGGAAATGCTTTACGATTAAAACGTTTTAAAGCCCCCCTTGCAATTATTTAACCATTTTTTATATACATTTAAAGTTTTGTTGGCTTTACTTTATATATTTGGAAATGGTCTAAGCCATGTTGGCTTTTATTAAATATCATACAGTTGATATTCTAATTATTTGAGAGGTGAACCGTACCGGGTTTGTCGGAGACTTTTTATTTAAGTTAGGCCACCTGACCTAACGGGTTAATCTTATCATAGTACATTGCTTCAAACTCAAAAGGCGATACATAACCGAGTGCACTATGTACACGCTTTTTATTGAACCAATCTACCCAATTTAATGTCGCAAGTTGTACATCCGCTAAACCTTGCCAATCTGCTTTTAAATATTCAATCACCTCTGTTTTGTATAACCCATTCACTGTTTCAGCCAAAGCATTATCGTATGAATCACCGGTCGTACCGACTGATGCTCGTAAATTTGCTGCTTCTAAACGATTGGTATAGCGAATAGAAAGATATTGAACACCTCTATCGGAATGATGAATCACATTCTTTGGCATACCTCGGTCATGCAATGCTTGCTCCAGCGCATCAAGCACCATATCTGTATTCATACGTGTTGATACTTTCCAGCCAACAATCGAACGTGAAAACACATCAATAACAAATGCGGTATAGACCCAGCCTGAATTTGTTTGAATATACGTGAAGTCAGCGACCTGAGAAGCATTGCTTCGCAAGGGTCAGGATGATCAGCAGTAAAATTACGTTTCACTAAATCATCTGCTCTTTTTTGATCATCTCGGCTACGGGTGGTTTGTTTATTCTTACCACGCCAAACACCTTGTATACCTAACTTCTGCATCAAGCGAACCACTGTACAACGTGGAATAACATAACCTTCACGCTTCAATTGTTGCCAGACCTTACGCACACCATATCGACCTGAACTTTCTTTCCAAATTCGTTTGATTTGCTCAGCATGATGCTCATCATGTAGATCTCGTTTCGCTCGATGTTCTAGATTTTCACAGAGATCTAGAGTCCGGTAATAGGTTGAAGGTGCGATAGGTAAAATTCTACAAATCGCCTCAACACCATATAACGCTTTATTGTTATGGATAAAATCCACCATTATTTGTGTGGGCGGTCGAGCTCCGCCTGGGCGAAAAAAGCGGCTGCTTTACGTAGAATTTCGTTAGCACGTTGCAGTTCTTTATTTTCACGTTCGAGTTGTTTAATACGTTCTTGATCTGAAAGTTGCTGTACTTTAATTGGGTTTTGTTTATCTAAACATTTTTGATACCAAATACGTAGAGTTTCAGGCGTACAACCAATCTTAGGCGCAATAGCCGTGATCGCAGCCCAATTCGATGGATAATCTTTTTCGGATTCAATCAATAATTGAACCGCTCTATCTCTGATTTCAGGGGTATATTTTACTTTTTTCATCGGGACATTCTCTCAGAAAGTTTGGTCTCCGACAAACCCGGTACGGTTCATCCGCAGATTATGCACGAATGCTAAGAAAATTAGAGTACAAATATCAATCAAAAAGGTGCTCGTTTTTTGATTTATGAAAGAGATCTATTATTCAATTATATCTTTTAATGATCAATAGAAAGCCTAGTTTCAAACACATTCTTCAGACACAAACAAATATGATCAAAATAGAGTGATTACTCTATAAAATAATAAAATCAATTACTTAAATCATATTTTATTTTAAAAAAAATACAAATGTGTATTAAAAATAACCATTACTTACATTTTTTTGATTACAAAATATAATGAGTAAATTGCTTCCCATTTCATACATTTTTCATATATAAAAAGTCATACTATTTTTAAGGTTTTTCTAAATCACATTTTATACTTCATAGTTTTTAACATCATTATTAAAGGTGAACCATGCAAAAGAAGAAGCGCACCCCATTAGACGCACAACAGTCCCATCTTTGGATTATTGGTGGTGGTATCGCAGGTATGGCTGCTGCTGCATTTGCAATCCGTGATGCCAAAGTCCCTGCCAAAAATATCCATATATTAGAAGAACTCGATATTTCAGGTGGTTCGATGGATGGTGGACATACACCGCATGCCGCGCAAGCTTGGGTAACACGTGGTGGGCGAATGCTGACCGATGAAACTTATTTGTGCCTATGGGACTTATTTTCCAGTATTCCATCTTTGGAAAATCCAGACATTTCGGTGCGTGAAGAATGTCGTGAGTTTAATGAAAAAGTGAAAACCCACGCCAATGCACGGTTGATTGATGCCGAACATGTCATTGCGGATGCAGCAAAGCTTGGTCTGAATACGCTACATCGTGCACAGATGCTGCGCCTATTAGCTTCAAAAGAAGAAAAAATTGGCAGTCGCCGCATTGATGAGTTTTTTGATGAAACCTTTTTTGAAACCAATTTCTGGCGCATGTGGCGCACGACTTTCGCTTTTCAAAAATGGCACAGTGCAGCAGAGTTAAGACGCTATTTCTTGCGTTTTATTCAAGAATTGCCACGCATTCATACCTTAGCGGGTGTGAAACGTACCAAGTACAACCAATATGACTCGATGATTCTGCCCCTACAGCGTTGGTTAGTCGCACAAGGCGTCGATGTGCGTTTTGGACACTATGTCACAGATGCAGACTTCATTACCAATGCTGAAACTCAAGAACGCCATGCCTCGCGCCTATATGTACAACTGCCTGAAGGCTCAGAGCAAATTAATCTGAAAGCCAATGATTTAGCTATTTTCACTTTAGGCTCTATTACAGCAGACTCACGTTATGGCGGTAATCATGACGTGCCTGCCCTTATTCGTCATCGAGAAGATCATGGCTGGACGCTTTGGGAAACGCTGGCACAAAAAGCCCCAGACTTTGGCCGTCCAATGACTTTTTATGGCAATGTCGATGAACATAAGTGGGAGTCTTTCACTCTGACCATGAAAGATGACGTGCTACTTAAACGTATTATTGACTATACAGGCAATGAACCAGGCACAGGCGCACTCATGACTTGGTATGAGTCGGGTTGGCATTTATCCATAGTGGTTCCTGCACAGCCACACTTTGCCGACTTACCTGAAGGTTTATATACCTTATGGGGCTACGGTTTCCAAATTGACCATATAGGCGATTACATCAAAAAACCAATGTCCGAAGCCACGGGGCAAGAAATCCTAACAGAACTGATTAAACAGCTCGGTTTTGACGACATTTTAGATCATGTTTTGGCAACGACGGATGTTACCACAGCCATGATGCCATACGCCTCTGCCCTATTCGCCTGCCGTAAACCGGGGGATCGTCCACAGGTAATTCCACAAGGCTCACAAAACTTTGCTTTCCTTGGACAGTTTGTGGAAATTGAAGATGACGTGGTCTTTACTGTGGAATATTCAGTTCGTGGGGCGATGCTTGCCATTTATGAATTTTTTGGGGTGGAACGTGAAATCCCTGAAATTTACAACGGTCTACTTGATCCCAAAGTGGGTTTAAAAGCTTTAGAAACAGTGTTCCACTAAGTTTTTAATATATAGCGATAAGAGCACCTTTATGTCGCCACTATTACATAGTTTAATTTAAGCAACGTTTGGATACACGAGTGTGGCAGGGATGCCACACGTTATCCATCATAATAGGGATGTTATGTATGGGTAACAAAGGCTTTTGCTTTCTTTTGGCCTATCAAAAGTAAGTGTATTGCCTACACAAACATCTTTTATACTTTATTAAAAAGTTGAGGCGGTGTACGTACCTAATTTTAAATCACATAAACAGGAAAATTATATAAAACTTTATACGTCATTAGTAGACCTCTTTCATAAATCATTTTTCACTCAACTCCAAGTTATAGATTCCAGTAATTAAACTGAATCTCAAACCCAGTCTTTTACCTCTATTTCGGTAACGTCCAGCAAGAATTTTAAAGGTCTTCAGGCGACCAAATACATGCTCGATCCCGATTCTTCTTTTGTTGATTTCCTGATTATAGATTTTGAGTTCAGGATCCAATTTACAGCGTCTTTTGGCTTTTAACGGCAACAGGCTATTAGGATACACAGCATAAATTCCCTGGTAGCCTTTATCTGCAAGGATAAAAGCTCCAGATGGAATCTGCTTTAAATTGCGTTTGAATAGCTCGAAGTCATGCACCGTACCGCGATCAATGCATAAACTCAGAATTTGCTGAGTTTTATAATGGATGATGGCCTGTACTTTAAAGGTATGCGTCTTTTTCTTGCCACTATAGCTTTTCTTCTGTTTTTTTAGGCCTTTGAATTGGAATTTCTGTGGCATCCAGGATCACCACATTCCAGTCTATGCTTTCGCCTTCGGGCAAATTCTTCGGTAAATTAAACAGCTTGGACTGAAGCAGACAATCTTCAACATGACGTACAATTCTTGAGGCTGTAGGCTCTGAAACCCCGTAACTCGTAGCAATGTGAAATAAGGTTCGGTATTCCTGCCAATAGCTCAGACAGAGCAGAACCTGATCCTCCAGACTTAATTTGGGTGGTCTGCCTTTAGCTGGAACATGCTTCTGCAATTGCTCAACCATTAAATAAAAGGTTGACCATGAGATGCCTGTATATCGCTTAAACTGTGTTTCAGAAAGCTTCTTGAATCAATGTATTTCATCCGTAGATTATGCACGAATGCTAAGAAAATTAGAGTACAAATATCAATCAAAAAGGTGCTCGTTTTTTGATTTATGAAAGAGATCTATTAGATATGATATAAGCAAAATAAGTACTATTTAGATTCTGGTTCTAAAGGGCTTTGTTGCACAAAGATTTGAAATGCAAAGCGCCCCTAATTGAGCCAAATTTAAGGCGTAACTTGGGTAAGTGGTCGACCTAATTCCGTAAATCTGTTGAGGACTGCTACACGTGCATGAATTTCATTCACCTGACTAGGAAAGCTTCTTGCCATTAATTTATCGCCTAATAATTTGATGCAATGCATCTTGGTTTCCACCAAACTGCGGCGATGATAGCCTGACCATTTTTTCCATAATGTCCTGCCTAAACGTTTAACTGTTCGAAGTAATTCATTTCGCTCTAGCGAGCTACTCTTTGTATCTTTCCATGGTTTCGCATTTTTTCTAGGTGGAATCACCGCATGTGCTTGCCGATCTGCAATGACCTGACGGCATGGCTTGGTGTCATAAGCTCCATCGGTATAAACAGAGTCAATCTGCTCATCTTGTGGAATCTGATTAAGTAAATCACCAAGCACCTGTGAATCACTGACATTATTGGTTGTGAGCTGAATAGCGCGTATTTGTAGGGTTTTGGCATCTATACCAATATGTAGTTTACGCCATTGGCGACGATATTCAGCTCCATGTTTCTTGCGTTTCCATTCGCCCTCACCTAGAAACTTCATGCCTGTAGAGTCTACGAGTAGATGCAGCCCATCGCTACTTTTTTGGTAGCTGATTGCAATATCAATATGCTTTTGTCTTCTACAAAGCGTACTGTAATCTGGTGCGGTCCAATTTAATCCGCAAAGTTTAATCAGACTTTGCACAAAGCCAGTGACCATACCTAAAGATAGACGGAATAAGGATTTAATCATTAAGCAGCATTGGATAGCTGCGTCGGAGTAGGTTTGATTTCGCCCTTGTTTGCCTTTTGATGGAGCATACCATTGCGTAGCAGGATCAAACCAAATGGCAATATTTCCGCGACTCATGAGTGCTCGGTTATATGCGGACCAATTGGTTGTGCGGTAGATTTTGTGTGTAGGCTTCTTCATTTGAAAATTATATCGCTGAAAAACCCTTTACAGATAGGTTTGTGCAACAAAGCCCACCAGAGCGGCTTTTTATTGATTATTCATGTTCCACGCTTAAAATTCGAATAGTGTTTCATGATTTTTATAAGTTAAACTAAATTTAGTTGCTAATCCCAATAAGCTATTCACTAACTTGTAAATATCGGTATACCGCCTGACGACTAATCCCAAAAGCTTTCCCTAATGCCATTTTCGATGGATACTTCCCCTCCTTCCATGCTTGTCGTAAAGCTTCAGCTTGGTCAGGCTTTAGTTTATGCACCCGACCTTTGTACTTCCCCTGAGCAGAGGCGAGTTTTATTCCTTCCTTTTGCCGCTCTAAAATGATCTCACGTTCGAACTGTGCAAAAGCACCCATCATTTGAAGCATCAAATTATCCATCGGGGTGGATTCGGCTGTAAAAGTAATATTTTCTTTTACAAACTGGATGGCGATCCCTCGTTTGACCAGTTTATCTACTTCAGTGACCAAATCTTTTAGGCTTCGCGCAAAACGATCCATTGAATGTACAATCACCCTGTCCCCTTCCCGGACATAGTTCAACATTTCCTGAAATTTAGGTCGGTCAGTATTTTTACCTGAAGCACGGTCAACAAAAATCCGGTCGACCTCAATTCCTTCAAGTTGACGTCCAGTGTTTTGCTCGACAGAACTTACCCGGACATACCCTACTTTTTGGCCTTTCACTTTTTCACGCCCCAATTGGATAAAAATGAACAATTTCGTAAATTATAATTCTTTAACACTAAAGTTACATGTTACTTATGATTAAAAATCATTTAAATGATACATAATTTCATGAACTTTCAGATTGTAACTTTAGGGTATAGTCTAAAGTAACAGAATGAATATTCTACCCCCGATAGAAACAGCCGTACTCTGGGGGGAGATTTTTTTGATGTGCAGGTGCCGACCCTTACCAGAAGGCACTGTTGAAAATAACCACGAATCGTAAGCTGAATACTCTTTTAGCTAAAGGAGCAGCATATGAATTCTTTCCATAAAATTTAGGCTTGTATACCCAGAAAAATGTGGAACTTCTTAGGTTTCATACATGAGGATTTTGATAGGCTCACTGACTATTTTAAATTGTGTGCCTTAACTCTCTGTTCTAAAAGGCTATTCAGAATTTTTAGACTGTTTATTTTGAACATTCTTTTTACTCTGTGGTGGCGATGCCGTAATTGGACCTTGCAAGATGCATGGTCGTGTATGGGCGATGTCCAGAAAGAATTTGACTCAAAACTATTTTAGTTGGGAAGGAATGCTAAAAATTGGAGATTGATACATCTCATCGTTTGTTTAAATATTTTTTGATTAAATTTTCCCTTTAAAAATTCTATTTTTTTTAATGTCTTAACTTGTATTTAATATAGGAGATCCCCATAACAACAAAAGCACTACAGGAATACAACAATATGGCGAATCCACAAAAACACTATGCTAAGTTCCACACAAATATTCGATTAGGTCGTTATGACGAAGAAAGTACATTACGTGAAAAACGTGACCTTTTGATTAGCACCTTAAAAGATGAACTCAAAAAGGATCCAAATGGTCCTCAATTTGTTGAATACTTTAATCAAGGTAGTTATGCCTTGGGCACAGGGATTAAGCCTAAGAATGGAGATTATGATATTGATGTAGGAGTTTTATTAGATTGTGACAAAGAGGAATATGGCTCAGTAGAAATTAAAAAAATTGTTAGAGATGCTTTAACTCATTCAAATAGAACTGTAACGATCAAACGACCTTGCGTAACTGTCACTTATCTCAAAAATGGTAGTCCCGATTATCATGTAGATCTGCCCATCTACGCTGAAGACGACAAAGGCAATATGTATCTAGCTCGAGGTAAGGAATTCTCCTCTGAAGACCTTAAGACTTGGGATATTTCAAATCCTACTGAACTTACCGATACAATTTTGGGAAAATTTGAAGATGATTCAGATTTACGTCATCAGTTTAGACGATGTACTCGCTACTTGAAACAATGGCGAAATGAGAAAGGTCTAGATTTTTTTAAGAGTATTGCTATCACTACAGCTGTATATGAGCATATAACAGCTGAAGATTATGAGAATGATAATAAGGTATTACTTTCTATAGTAAATAATGTATTAGATCAATTCACTACCTTTAGCATTGATCCAGAAAATAACGAGTATTACTTCAGACTCGTAATTAATTTACCTGCACATCAAGGTGTAGACTTACTCGAAAAATTGACCCGAAAACAAATGGAGCACTTAAAATCAAAACTTGAAGATTTAAAATCATCTTTAGAAGCTGTAAATGAGGAAACTGATACAGTAGAAGCTTGCAAAATTTTAAATAAAACTTTTGGAAGACAATTCCCTATCCCTGAAATACAAGAAGTGTCCGAACCAGTAGTACAAACTTATTACACTCAAGAAGGAAAATCTGCTTAGGAAAACTCAATGTTTTTTGATAACCCAAAGTTAGACAATATTGAAAAGCTATTAAGTGAACATGGAGCTCAAAATATCCATGTCACTTCTATTACTAAGGATTGGGTTAATCTAAAATTTGATTTTCTCATTAATACACAACAGGTTTGCCTTGGTCTAATTTTTCAAAATAGAGCTAATTGGACGATACCTCCCATTTTTAGAATATTGACACGACCAATGTCTGCCTTAGATCATGTGAGTCAAAGTGGGGAAATTTGTACTACGGATCATCAAGGTGAAAACTTTGAAGGCTATAGACATAAAGAACTTATTACTGAATTCTTTGAAAGGGCTATAGATATACTCAAGCAATCTTTTATTAATTTTCAATTAAACAACCGAGTAAGCTTGTATAACGAACTAGAAGGATATTTAGGCAGCACTCAAAATATAAATGAGGATGTAATATTACATTGCGACCCTACTTCTACATTTAATTTATATGGTTGGTTAAGAAAATCATCAAAAGGGAATCATCAAATATTAGAGCATATTGATGATGGCGATAGTTCTTACATAAACCACAACCAGCTCACAAAAGTAAAAATTCATAAGATATTATTAGAAGATGCTTCTGTTTTCCCCATACCAGATATAGGAGATTATTTTAATGAGGACTATTTTCTAAAAATTGTTAATACCCTCTCTAATGAGAACAAACGATCTTTGTTAAAACAAGGCAATCATTATGCCCTAGTGGGAATTCCAAATGAACATGGATTTGCTTATGTGATTTTTTATTATGCCATTTGGTATTCTTTCAAAGAAAAAGTATCCTTCAAAGGCTTTAAAGTCTCTTTAACACAAAGAGCGTGGATAGATTATTTATTAAATAGAACGGGGCAAGAGAAAAAAACAAGACATATAGCGATTATCGGATGTGGGGCTTTAGGCTCAAAGATTGCAGAGATATTAGCTCAAACAGGCGTAAATAAATTTTCTTTCATAGATCCAGAGCTTTTAAAAACAGATAATATTTATCGTCATTCTTTAGGTTTGCAGTATGTTAATACCTATAAATCTACTTCTTTAGCTAATAAGTTTTTAATAGAAAGGCCCGGATTAACTATTTTTCCATTCGTAAGCCATGGTGAAAGCTGGATAAAATCAAAAATTACTGAAGATATTGATACTATCATCATAGCAATTGGCCATACTCCTACTGAGATTTCTCTCGTAAAAACTATTTATGAAATAAGTGCAAACATTCAAGTAATAATAGGCTGGTTAGAACCTTATGATTTAGGTGGACATTTTATTTCTTTCAATAATAAACATGTAGGATGTTTAAACTGCTTATATTTTGATGAAAAATCAAATAAAAGTCTTACCCCTATGTATAAATATGTACAATCTGGACAGCTAATTGCTAAAAATATTACAGGGTGTGCTGGTGCATTTACCCCCTTCTCTTCTTTAAATTGCATGAAGCTAGCAAGCTATATTTCTGAATATGTCCTGAATCAACAATTAGGATTTGTTTCTATTTCTGGCGACAATCAGAATGCAAATAAAAATGGAATAATTACTACCCCTTTTTATAATTCAGTAAATAATTCAAATGGAATTAATATATTGAATTTAAAAGAAATTTATAAAGAAGTATGCCCATGTTGCAATACATAACTCAAGGGAGGATTAAATGTGACACACCTACAGGCCAAGTCTTTATTATTCAAGCAAATGTTTTAAAGAGTTTAAAGCAATTTATACAATTAGAATCAGATTCTCCAGAATCGGGTGGCATTCTAATTGGAAGAACAGACATAGAAACTAAAGCTAAAATCATTGAAAGCTTTACTTCTCCTATGGAAGGAGACTGTCAAACACGTATGTCTTTCTTTAGGTCAAAGTCCCACCAATATGCTTTAATACAAGCTTGGAACGAATCTAAAAAATTCTATAATTTTCAAGGCCTATGGCATACACATCCTGAAGATGTACCAACACCCTCTCCAACCGATTTAAGGGATATAGATACTGTTCTAAATGGCATTACCAATCTTAATGACCCAGTTTTATATTTAATAATCGGAAGAGTAAAAACTGGAATCTGGATTGGTAGAAAAAATTTTAAAATCAAACTGTTAGGTTATATTGAGTTAAATTGAAAATGCAACTAGACCCATCCCTAAGTTTACAGACTTCTTTATCAGCAATAGATGATTTATCAAATGCAAATAAATATATAGAAGAAATTTTAAAGCATATTTGTATAGATTCATTAGGTGTATTAGTTGATGAAGAACGTAAAAATATAATTTTTGTCTTATTGAAAAATAAAAGCCCTGAAAGTTTTTTCCGTATAATTCTCAATTATGATGATACTTTAACTTTTGTCCGAAGATTGCTTGCCAAAAAAATTTCCATTTATGCACGCTTTCTTCAAGGTCACATAATTGATGCCCACACTCTACATGATTTTGAAAAGTTAAAAGAAACATGGAATTTAACCTCCTCTCAAGAGAGCGAAGTTAAAGATGTAGATTTTGTTCCTAGAAAGATTCCTAAACAAAAACCAAACCCTGTAAACCAATTAGAATATTTCATAAAAAGAATTTTTGATTTTGAGCATCTTACAGGTAGGGGTAACGATTTATCTGAAAAAGATAAAAACCAGATTTATCTCTCAAGTCATGGCCGATGTATGTTTAAAGGATGTGGTGCAAAATTAAACATAGATGAAATAACTGGATTTGAAGGTACATATGGCGTTTTAGCTCATAATGTTGCAGCATCAGAAAATTCTACTCGCGGTATCCCCTTCTTCTCATATCAACTATCAGATGATCCAACGAATATTTTATTATTATGTGAAAAACATCATAGGTTAATTGATAAAGTTGCTGGCGCAGAATATACAGCTTCAAGACTCTCGCAAATGAGAAGTAATTTCACAGCACAATGCGAAGATTTATTAGATTCTTTAAGCTTTACTCCTATGCCAGTGTATTTATTTTTCTGGCCCGTGAATCGCAATATTCCTCAGTCTCCTTCACGACGTGATATTGCAAGCTGCCTTCTCCCATTAAAATCTATTTTGCATAAAGATAAGACACTAATTCATGAACCATTACCAGCTCATTTAAGAGCTTCAGCTGATGAGTTCTATAAAAAGTATTTTTTAGAAGAATTTGAAGTTCAAACAGAACAATTACTTAGGGAAACTAAATTTGATGATAAGAGAGTAGCTATTTTTGGCTTCGGCCCTATGCCATGCCTAATAGCATTAGGAAGTAAATTAGGAAATAAAGGGAAATTTATACCTATGCTTATGTATAGGGATGGAAGTTGTTGGATGTGGCCTGATCTTATATGTACAACCAAAGCGTATGAAATTAATAATTTCAGTGAAATAGAAGATTGTACTGAAATTACTATTAGATTGAATCTCACTGCTGATCCAGAAACCTCTAAAAATAAGGCTGTTGAATTAGGACATCCGGTAATTAATATTACTGCTAAACCAGAATATATGGGGAATGGAGCAATAAGAAATCCTGAACGAGGACTAAGTTTCATGCAAGATATTCATGCGTTATTTCATAGTCTAACAGATAAAGGAATTACCAAAATTCATGTCTTACCATGTGCATCCAATGCTGCTTGTATATGGTTTGGACAAGCATTTGATCTGCATCATCCTGAAATGGTTATTTATGATTACTTAAATAATTCAATGGTTCCAAGACTTCAAATTCGAAATAATGGAAGCAAGAATGAAATCGCTGTAATTTAAACAGTATATTTGATAGTACTTTCATACCATTAGATTTAAATATGACATTAGTAAATGGAGTTTAGCTCTAATGGGGCTTTGTTGCATAAATATCTAAGACTATGATTTTGTTTAATTTATTTTTGGATTAAAATTTAAACAAATCCTTAAAAATCAGTATCTTGAAGAATGTTTATACAACAAAGCCGTTTTAAACTAAAAAATGTTTGTAATACTATTTTATTTAAATCACTCTGCGATCTAGGTATTAAATTTAAGACTTTCCATGGTTTTAAATAATCTTGCAGATTTTTTTGTGGTTCGAGAATATTTAAATCTTTATTAATATCAAAATTTGAGGGAATTCCATTTGTATTTTTTGCTAATAATTCCTTAACTAAATTTGTTGGAATAGCTCCATTTAAATGAACGTGTAAATCACCCTTAGGAAGATTCACTATCATATCTTCATTAATTTTTTGTAGTGCAGACATAAGTGTAGAAATTAATATAGCTGATTGAATTTTATCATAAAATCTATTTCCAAGTTATTTATTTTTAAATTTTTCTATTTCAATTCTGAATGGCTTTGTTGCACAAACCTATCTGTAAAGGGTTTTTCAGCGATATAATTTTCAAATGAAGAAGCCTACACACAAAATCTACCGCACAACCAATTGGCCCGCATATAACCGAGCACTCATGAGTCGAGGAAATATTGCCATTTGGTTTGATCCTGCTACGCAATGATATGCTCCATCAAAAGGCAAACAAGGGCGAAATCAAATCTACTCCGACGCAGCCATCCAATGCTGCTTAATGATTAAATCCTTATTCCGTCTGTCTTTACGTATGGTCACTGGCTTTGTGCAAAGTCTGATTAAACTTTGCGGATTAAATTGGATAGCTCCAGATTACACCACGCTTTGTAGAAGACAAAAGCATATTGATATTGTAATCAGCTACCAAAAAAGTAGCGATGGGCTGCATCTACTCATGGACTCTACAGGCATGAAGTTTCTAGGTGAGGGCGAATGGAAACGCAAGAAACATGGACCTGAATATCGTCGCCAATGGCGTAAACTTCATATTGGTATAGATGCTAAAACCCTACAAATACGAGCAGTTCAGCTTACAACCAATAATGTCAGTGATTCACAGGTGCTTGGTGATTTACTTAATCAGATTCCACAAGATGAGCGGATTGACTCTGTTTATACCGATGGGGCTTATGACACCAAGCAATGCCGTCAGGTCATTGCAGATCGGCAAGCGCATGCGGTGATTCCACCTAGAAAAAATGGAAAGATACAAAGAGTAGCTCGCTAGAGCGAAATGAATTACTTCGAACAATTAAACGTTTAGGCAGGACACTATGGAAAAAATGGTCAGGCTATCATCGGCGAAGTTTGGTTGAAACTAAGATGCATTGCATCAAATTATTAGGAGATAAACTCAGTGCAAGGAGTTTTGATAGCCAAGTGAATGAGATCCATGCACGTGTAGCAGTCCTTAACAGATTTACGGAATTAGGTCGACCACTTACCCAAGTTACGCCTTAAATTTGGCTCAATTAGGGGCGCTTTGCATTTCAAATCTTTGTGCAACAAAGCCACTTCAAAGTAGAAATGTCTGGTCTGGATTGTTGCCACTCTAATTTGAGTTTAAAAAAGCTAGCAAATCTGCTAGCTTTTTAAGATGATTATTCTATTTTTTAGAATTTAATAAACCAAAGAAGTTCTCTCCATCGTTCTCTAAGTCTTCAAAAAACTTATAAAACGATTGGGCAATAGCCTTATTTTTGACAATAATACCCACAGGCACTGTTGTTAAAATATTTGTGGATGAATCACTAACGTGAATAATCAAAACACAAAAAGAGTCTTTCATAACCAAAAGCTCAAAATTACCGTCAAAAACTACACTACTTTCCTTAAACGTTAGAAAGTGCTTGGCTCCTGCCTCAGCTGTGATTAGTTTTTTATAACTTGCGATTGATTGTTTATCATTTCTGTATGCCACTGGTAAGAAGCATTTAAAGTTTTTGGTAATTGTGGTTGTCGATAAACGATCAATAAAATCACTAAATCTATCTGACTTACCCCAAAATTCATCTGATGGAGCTAACCAATACAGCTGTTTATCATCATTATTCTGGTCTTGATATTGTTTGATTGTTTTGAAAAACAGGTCTGAATTTTCCTTAGAATATATTGGCCCGATAAAGTATTCATTGGATTTGTGTTCTAGCTTAAATAAGCGATCTAAATTAAGCTTATTCTCGCTAAAAATAGATTCAACTGAAAAAGTATCCTCCATATCTAATTCATGGAGTACCTTTAGAATATCCTCAATATTTTGTGGCTTCTTAGCTGATCTAAGAGCAGCGTAAAGAGAATCTTCGATTTTGTTAAGATTTTCCATGTGATTAAAATCACTAATCTCTGTAGGTGTATAATTCTCATCAAGCGTCAATGGTAATGTAAAACGACGAGAATGGTCTCGCAATTTTTCCACTTGGCTCATTTTATACAGTTGCAGCTTCTTTTCATCCACTGATGGATTCAACTTAACTAATCCTTGGCTGAAATAAAATCGAAAATTTTTCTGAAACTCCTTACTAACCAAAGACTCACCATTTGAAAGGTATTGGTTAGAAGCATCTAATTTAATTGAATTTGCCCCATTGTCAGATGCGTTGGGATTAACTGGCTCAGGATTCAAGCCAATCATCTCAAAACTCATCTTTTGAATATTGTCCTCAATCTTATTTACATAAGGAATTGCACAAACATCCGAGAATGCTTTCTCAAGTCGCAGAGTCAGAGCAAATCGATCATCTTCAAGATGTTTTATCTGCATTTGTTTTAATAATTTAGTTAATAGCACATCTGTTTCATGATTAGATAACCCTAAGAACCGCGCTATTTTTTCAGCAGAAAGTGGTGCAATTACCAATAGGCGCAATACCATAGAATCAATAAAATCTAAGGTATCTGTTGTGGTATAGCTAAATGCCACATTGAATAGTTGTGATGGCAATGTAACATCTACGTCATGATAGCTTCTTAGTGAATTTTCCATGAGTTATACCCCTGCCTTTCTATATTTTTTTGATCTATTTTTATTAATGTGCGGATTGTTTTGTACTATTTTGACAATGGCGCGTTTTGAAATATATCGATATTCTAAAGTCTGATTTTCACGGCACTTGATGTAATTTAATACGCGTCCTAAAGGTAAGTTACTGTTGACTCCTTGCCACATTTCTGACGCACCAAAGATTACAAGACGATCCATTGCGCGAGATAAAGCCACGTTCACACGATTTGGTGACTTCAAAAATGCAGGAAACTTAGTTGGATCATTTCGCGTAACTGAGAGAATGATGATCTTATTCTGTTTACCTTGATAACTATCCACCGTATCAATACGCACAATTGATCTCAATGCATCTGACACTTCACACAAAGAGAAGGCTTTTCTTAACCGGTTTTTTTGCTCAGCATAGGTACAAATTACACCAATAGCAGGCTCTTTAAGGGAATCAGGCTCTGGCACTAATTTATTTAACAAGAGTTTGTCTTGGTCAATCCGCTGAAGAAAATCGATAATTTCATTAATTTCATGTGGGTTATAAATACTACTACCTTTCTCCATTTTGAAATGCTCAGCATTCCCAGTATCCACCCAAGTAACTGTTGAATTCAATTCTATTACGATGTCGGATGCATAGTTATCAGGCACAATCGCTTTAACTTAATTTCTTTCAGCTCTTCATCACTTAAACCACGAGAATCGACAACTTCAGTTTCAAGTTTTCCTTCATAAAAACAGTCTGAAACTAATTCGCCGATGCTCGGACTCATTCGGTACTGTGACAAGAGTTCTGAACTAGCCTTTAGTCCATAATGTGAATTAAAGATACGGCCAAAGTCGCTTTGTAATTTATCTTCCAAATCATCATCTGATATCTTAAGTTGCTTAGCTAAAGCCTTTATATGATCGCTCGAATATAGTGGAGGAAGTTGGTCTTGATCCCCAACTAATAAAATACGTGCACCTGACTGCATTGCAATTGCCAATTCTGAAGCGATTGAACGTGCTGCTTCATCAATAATCACCCAATCAAATACGTGATTGGCGATTCCAATACTTTGTTGGCCAACACCAACGCATGTGCCACAGACTAATTGCCTTGTTTTGACCAGAAAACTTTCATAATTAGCATTTTGGCTTTCAATTAATGGTTCATAATCTAGGGCAATATTGATCAAGGCTTTCGCTTTAAGTCCTTCCTCATTAGATACCCCGTAGTATTGATTAAGTGCTGCGAACGTAATCATGTCGATCTTATTTAACTGGTTTAATACTGTTATCTCTTTATCATTGATACAGTCTTCCAGTTGATCCCAAAAGTCTTGATTTCCGTCAAACATGCTCTTCAGCTTATGCATTGCTGATTTGAAAGCCTGGGTATACTCTTCTAATGAGAAACTAAACTTTTGATCAAGATCATCTTGGTCGATTGACTGATACGCAGATTTAAGACTATTTAAAATAGTGACTCTGATTTCATAAAGATCGCTCAAGTATTCAGCTTCAAGTGATAAATCTTTTGCAAGCTCAAGCACTCTTTCTTTAATATTAGACTTAAACAGCTCTATCTGGCTCGTAATAATTGAGCCTGTATAGACATCTTTTAATTCAGGAGACACAGCACTCTCTTTATTGCTTATTCGAGCAATACTTAATGGTGTGTCATACTCTGTGCATAGCTGACGTATACGCTCAACACTTGTATTTACAGCTTCGTGCGACTGACTAACAATTAAGATGTTAGATACATTTTGTTTATCATAGAGATAGTGAGCCAGTATAGAGATAAATTCAGTTTTGCCGGTTCCTGGTGGTCCCTTTAATAGTGATACAGGTCCATACTTAAGCACATTACGGAACGCTTTACGTTGTAATGGATTGAGGGCTTTAACCAATTCCCCATTTTTGTATTTGTTATAGTGATCTAGATCTTCATCAGGCACTTCAATCTCATAATCTTTTGCTTCAATCACTAATGATGGTTCAAAGTAATCTACGAGATTTTCAATGACAGCCTTATTACTCAGAATATTTGTCAGAGCATCTGCACGTTTCCGATTAGATGACTTATCTGCCTTGCTTTGTAGAAACAGTGTTGCTTCTTCAGGAACTTCATTTGTTTTTTTACAAAAATCGATCCACAATTCTCCGACTTTTGATTGCGCAATATTCACCGTACCTATGCAGAAAGTGTAATCACCTCCCGCCCCAGTTTCTTTAGTGCACATTACATCGACTTTATCGGTCTTTGAAAATTTAGCTGAAACATCTTCTGCAGAGTCATAGTATGCAATAGCACTCTTTGAATCTTTAAAATGTTTGCTCGAAACTATCTTTAACGGCTCAGACAGAGTGATTGTAGGATGTGCATGACGCTCAGTCGCCATGACTTTTTTCCACAACTCTTTCGTTTCAATATCAATTAAGTGGCTATGTGTAGGCAGATGACTCATTGGCTGTGCCATAAGCTCATCAGTAGCTATAACATCGCCTATCTCTTCTTGTAATGCTTTTTGTTCACGCAGAGCCCGTAATGTTTCCTCTTTCTCTTGAGTCCTTTTGAGCTGTGCTTGCTTAAACTGTTCAATAGCATCCTTAAAGTTTTGATCTTTTGCTAAGAAGTCATTTAACTCTACAATGTTGTCACGCTTACTCATCCCAGATATCGGGTGGACTTCAATGCTAACATCAATAGTCAGATCTGCATCCCTACTAGCCTTCCACCACAGGTCTTGTTTTTTGACAAAATCAAGGAAACTTAATTGATTTTCATGGGGCTTATAAAACCCTTTTAACATGCCATTGATTCCGCTAAGTGTAAATCGAAAATCCCCCTCACTTGCTGCCTCAAGTTGGATATAAACTTTGCCGTTTTCGGGATAAATCGTAAAGGGCGTCTCAACCTTACTTGTATAAATACTAATCTGAGGAGCTTCTTTTACAATAGCACCCTTACATTCAAATGCCTCTATAAAGCGAGAATTATCAATATAGCGTACACTTGGATCTTCCATTCCTTCTATGCTCAAGGCTGTATTTAGCCAGGATAAAGTAGGATCCATTGAAGCCACATCATCCACAGCCAAGTCTATATCGTATAGATCTGCGATTAATTTCAATGCAGTAAAGTTGTCACACTGAATGACTGTTGGATCTTCAATATCAGATGGGAAATAAGCATTAGAAGAATCAGGTTGTGGTACTTCAGGATGGAAGCAATCATTAAAACTAACTTTCAAGTTTGTTTTATCTACTAGAATCTTTTCATCATCCAAGTTTCCATGTTGAAAGCCATGCTCATGAAATTTTTTCAGAGAATGCAATAACTGAAGTGAAAGTTCATTTTTTTCATCCTCAGTTAAGCCCTCAATAACCGTTGACCAAGCTTCACCCTTTACCATTTCAGTTACTAGATACACACATGCTGTGCTAGTTGATAAACCAAAATCAATAATCTTAGGAAGGTATGGCAAATTGAGAGCCTGCGTCATTTTAAGTTCTTCAAAGAATCGCTTAAAACAACTCTTTTGATAAGTTGTCATTGCAGATGCAACTTTACCCATCCATGTTTTGACTAACATGTTGCCTGATGCATAGAGTGTAAAATTTTGGTTAGCATCAATAGGCGCGCCAAATATCGGGTAACTGATATAGGTATTTGTCTGATTTAAATATGGATTCAGTACATCTGCATCAAGTTCATAACTAACTTGTTCAGCAGGTTTTTGAGCTAAGAAATCTTGGAATACTGCACATGCATTATCATATTTCCCTGTCAAAGCTCGTGTTAAAATACGCTCTAACCAGTGGTTCTGATCTCGCTCCTCAAGACTAAATTTTTTCAATGAACGTGGGCTCAGTCGAGCATTCTTCCAAATATGAAGGATTAACTGCCCTAACCAATACACATCCTTTTGTGCAGCTGTCAGCGCAAGATTCGGAAGATGAGCTGTTGTATTCAAAAATGGGAGTTCGTTAGCCAGTTCAGGGTCAATTTTCGAGGGCTGTATTTGATCATTTGCTGCCGAAAAATTGGATAGCAATATCTCCTTTTTATAAGAGATCCACACACTATGATCACCCACATCACCATGAGTAATTCCCATTTGATGTAGGTGATTAAATTTACCAAGCAAAATCTGGAATAAATCCAATTTCTCAGATTCAGACATTTTCTCAGCATAAGCGCCGATGAATTCGTTGACTCGATAGCTGTTCTCAGGCAACTCATACAACTCATTATATTTTGATGTCATGTCATCAAGACTTGGGTTTGTAATCGGGTGCAAACAACTTTGATAAAGATCAGGCTTTTCTGTTTTAATTTTTTGGAAAACCCGGCGCTCATTGCAGATCAAGTTGAATCGATGTTGAGGCTGACTCATTCTTGAGTTACTCAACTTGAATTCATTAAAATCCCAACAACGCATTAAAGATTTTTCACCAACGATGGTCAATGAATGCGCTTTATACTCGCTATAAATCTTTTTAGGATGCGGTAAGATCAAGTCACCTCGTTCATGATTATTAATAATCAAAGAGCGTGGTTGAATTTGGTCAGGCGCAAAAATTTCATCAATAATGGCGTGATATTCTTTTTTAATATCATATATGCGACCATCACGTTCCAGATGCTTGCGGAACATATTATTAAAATTCTTCTGTTGAGCTAATTGTATAAACTCATCTATCGAAAGAATGTGCTCTAAATCTTCTGGAGGCAGGCGCGAATAATCTGCTTTACCACACATGACAACAAAGTGAGAAACACTTTGGTAATGAAATGTAATGCCCTTAGCTTTCTTTTCTGAAACTTTATCCTTTAGTTTATTAACTATAATTTGCATTTTTTTTACATTTTTAGCTACAGGGCATGAATCTTGCTCTTTATTACCTACGTACCATTTTCCTGCAACTTTTGTAATTTCCTTACCGTTCCAGTCTTTGAATTCAATGACCAAAATGTTTGCATGAGTAATAATTAGGAGATCATATTCAAATTTCTCAGAACTACCTTTCGCTACTGCTTTTTTTCCATTTTTATGCATAAATTCAAAACCAGCATATGCTCGCCAGTTTTTAGTTTTTTCGCCACGATCAAAGACCTTTTTAATCTTATCAATTGCTTTGAGTTCGTGCTCGTATATACCTGTCTCTGGATATGTAACTTTCATATTAAAAGATTCTTTATTTAAAATGTCTTGCTTTTGCACATACAACAAATAAGCGTCAAAAATGATGCTAAATTTTTATTAACATAAAGTAATGCTATATGTACGGTGTCTTTTAGAAAAAATACTTAGCGTAAGAATTTAGTTTTTTCAGGTTGATGGTTAGTTTGGCCAAATAAGCCCTCCGAAGGTTTTTTATATTCAGTTTAGGATTGTATTTAAAATAAAGTCTGCCAAATATTTTGGTGTAAAACCTGAGTCTTCTAGCACGATCATCATTTAGATGATCTAACTCAATCATTCGTTTAAGCAAAACGTATTTCACTTAACGGTTCATAATGTGACTTATATTACATTTAATTTTTGAGTATTCAAAATTATTTTATTGAATTATAAGAAAAAAACTTAAGGAATTCCTTAAAATTTGATGACAATGGTCATATCTCTAATCACTAAAAAGACCAAAAATAGATATCTACCCATATCTCTCGGACAAATTAACTCTATTTTATAAAAGTATCAATAAATTCATTAGGTTCATGAACCAAAAATTTATAATTATTTTTTTATTTATATAAGTTATTGAAAATAATAAATAAAATTAATAAAAGTTTTATTAACTAGACTTCAGGTGAACATAAGTAAACTAAGGTAATATGCAAACCTAAACACGATACTGACCTATTGTCTGGCTTACGTAATTCTCTGATTCTTTAATTGGCACAAAAACTATTCTTATTTTCTCACATTGATCACTTGTTTAATGCTTTGATTCCAAAAAATTATCACATGACGTTTTTCTTAGGATTTACTAATGACCCTATTTTCCCAGAGTCATCTTGTTATCCGTCATATTAACGCCAAGCAATCCTCCCAGCATATTTGAAAAATTTGATAACATTTTAAAATATGCTTTGACACATATTTGGCATTTTGATCAATTCCTAAGAAACACAAAGAGCCCATGTATATAACCATGGTAAACCAATGATGCTTAGTCTAATTTTTACTGTAACATCGACTGAAAAGTAAATAAGAGTGATCTTTAGAATCACCAAAACGTCCAAGCAACTGCATGCTTTTTAAAGCAAATTAACGCAAGTCGATATCACAGCATGACTATGTAAAGTCGCAATCTGCTCGTAAGAAATTCCGTCTTGGGCTTGAAATTATAAAATTTTGGGCGCTGTGGAGAAGTTAAAGTCGCAACAGGTATTTTGTTTATAGATAATCACAATGCTGATCTTGCTATGCGGTGTAAGGATACTTTTGAACCGCTAAATTGAGCCATGAATCATCATAGTATCTCCTTGTACTAAGGCCCTAGTGATTACTCGGACCTGCCTCCCCACCTTTACATGCAACCGACATCCCCCTTCCCATTTCAGTTCTTTTTAATAAATTTTACTCTATAAATCAAATACTTGCATTAGTTTTTTAAACTCATATAGTGTTGTTGAAAAAGTTACATTTATTTTCTCTTTAAATTTACAAACGTGTATTGTGTTATGCATCTTCATGCTGATTTTTCAAAACCAATTATCATCACTCCGCAAGATTACCATTGGGTCAAATCTCCAGGCGGTCAAGTCAATCGTATGATGCTTGACCGAATTGGTGCAGAAAAAGCGCGCGCAACCAGTGTGGTTGAATTTTCGCCACAGACTCCATTCACTGAACATACGCACCCCCTTGGTGAAGAAGTTTTGGTCTTAACTGGAACATTTACTGAAAATGAGGATCAACACTATCTTGCAGGATGGTATATGCGTAATCCACATCAATCTAGCCATCGGGTATCGAGTGAAATGGGTTGCCAAATTTTTGTCAAACTCATGCAAATGACAGAACATGAAGTGACTCCAACACGCATTAATACTCATGACCCAAAGCATTGACGTATTCAGCAAGGCCGAGAAATCTGCTCCTTATTTAAATCAAATGTTGAACAGACTTTTTTGGAAAAATTAAAACCCAATCAATGCATGGCTGAAAGTGCTGAACATGGCATTGAAATTTTTATCCTTGCAAGGTGCGCTTAGCTCAGCACACCATGTATATCCTACGGGAACCTAGATGCGCTTTCCTTCAGATTATGATATTGATCTAAACGCCACCGAATTAGGTGCAACGCTGTATATCAAAAGCGGGCATTTACAACATGCCAGAGACGTTGGGACAGATGAATTGAATATGTGAAGAGCTTATATCTGTTGCTTTAAGACATGATCTGCCTGAAAATTTTTATAGGTTAAACGTTCCGCTGTGTCATGGGGTAAAGGTTCTACCACTTGCAGACTGTTAAGACAACGCTCGGTTAACTCAATGTACTGCGCCGTACCATGACGTTTCCAAGCAATTTCTTGATCGGTTAAGGCTCTCACCACCCGTGCAGGACTGCCCAATACCAGCATATTATTAGGAATCTCTGCTTTTGCCTTAACTGTACTGTTCGCACCTACAATCACATTATCCCCAATCACAGCTTCATCGAGAATTACGCTATTCATGCCAATAAGGGCATTCTTGCGTACCACACAGCCATGCAAAATAGCACCATGGCCAACATGACCATACTCTTCCACCAAAGTCACACTGTTTGGAAACCCATGAATGGTACAAGAGTCTTGTACATTGGCATTTTTTTGAATATAAATACGGCCAAAATCGGCACGTAAGGCAGCAAAAGGTCCAATATAAACCCCTGCCTCAATAATCACATCGCCAATCAACACGGCGTTTGGGTGTACAAAAGCCTGAGGATCGACCACAGGAATCACGCCATCAATGGCATAGCACGGCATTGTTCTATCCTTGTTGTTAATTTTAAATTAGACGCTAACTTAATAGCTCAAATCTGGCTGTTTTAAACCACCAAAACGTTTATAAAACTGTGGGTGTGCAGGCGGCATACTGCCTTCAGCCGTACGTGCAACATTTAAGAAAAACTCATCGCCTGCCATAAATACAGCCTGATACAAATTGGTACTTAAATTACGTGCAATTAACGACAGCCAGTCCGTCGGTAACAACTCAAATGGTAAATTTGGATCTTTAAGTAAAATACGACGGAACTGATGAATCAATAAGATACGAATTTGAAAGGCTTGGACAGCATCTATGTCTTCATCTTGCTCGACAAAATAGAAAAACTCACGAAAATCACTAATGAATTTTTCATAGCGTTGATGTAATTCTTGAATGGGCCAATTCACAACCACCATACGTTTAATGGTGGGATAAGATTCTTGCCAAAGTTCTAAGGTTTCGGCACGAAATACCACCACTTGATCGGTCATTTGATGACTGAGTAATAAATTTTGCAGCTTTTGTTGATCACAGCCCGGATATGCCATGACATTGGTCGCGATATTGGCAAAACCTAACCATTCAAGCTCTTTCTTTAAGACCAATTTATTTTCAAGTTCAACTGAGCTCAGGAGCACCAAGTCCCACTTTTTATCCCAATCTTTATGACTAAAGCCATAAATTTTCTGATCAGCCATGATAAAACGCTGACGACTACTTTCCGTAATACGGTAATAACTGGTGCGCCCAATTTTCTCTGAACTGAGCCAGCCATTTTGTACCAAACGAAAGACCGCAGTACGTACTGAACGTTCATTCAAGCCAAATACGTCCATTAGCTGAATTAAGCTCGCAAGACTGATGACACCGCCACGGTGATAAATGCTATCACCAAAAATGGTCATGACCAATGAAGTCCCACTGAGCGCTTCACGTTGAATAAACTCATCAATAATTTGTTTTAATTTAGGATTCATTGCGTTTTCATTTACCTGTGAATTGCCTGATGAGCCTAGTCATCAGGCATGTTCATTTAAGCGGATTGTCGAATATCAAACACGCGCTGCGCTTTGCCTTCAGAGCGAGGTAAACTCCCTTCATTCAGCACTTCAACACTCACACTAATCCCCACCATGGTTTTAATCTGTGATTTTAATTGGTTTGCAAGCTGCGTCGCCAATTGAGGACTGCTATCTTGACGCATTTCAGTGCGAATATGCAATGTATCCAAGTGTCCTTGCTTACAAATATGAATCTGATAATTGGCAATTAATTGTGGAATTTGCAAAATTTGCTCTTCAATTTGCGATGGGAACACATTCACACCACGAATAATCATCATGTCATCGCTGCGGCCCACTATTTTATCCATACGACGCATGGTACGTGATGTGCCTGGCAGTAAACGTGTCAGATCACGGGTACGATAACGAATCACCGGCATGCCTTCTTTGGTAATTGTCGTGAATACCAATTCACCCAGTTCACCATCTTGCACCACTTCGCCTGTTTCAGGATTGATAATTTCTGGATAAAAATGATCTTCCCAAATGGTTGGGCCATCTTTGGACTCTAAACATTCCATTGCCACCCCAGGACCCATGACCTCAGATAAGCCATAAATGTCTAAGGCATCAATACCTAAACGCGTTTCAATTTCTTTACGCATTTCATTGGTCCAAGGTTCAGCACCAAATACACCAGTTTTAATAGAACAGTCTTTGGCTGAACCAAACTTTTTCTCCAGGGCTTCAATGATATTCAAGCAATACGATGGTGTCACCATGAGTGCTGTTGGTTTAAAATCGTGAATTAACTGCGCTTGTTTGTCTGTTTGCCCGCCTGACATTGGAATGACAGTAGCACCCAAACGCTCTACGCCATAATGTGCACCTAAGCCACCAGTAAATAAACCATAACCATACGACACTTGAATGGTGTCTTTACTGCTTAGCCCTGCAGCACGCAGCGATCGTGCGACTACGTCCGACCAGATATTGATGTCATGTTGGGTATAGCCAACCACCGTCGGTTGACCTGTGGTGCCCGATGAAGCATGTACGCGCACAATTTGCTCTTGAGGCACCGCAAACATGCCAAATGGATAATTGTCACGTAAATCTTTTTTGGTGGTAAAAGGGAATTTTGCTAAGTCTTCTAGATGTTTAAAATCATCCGGATGTACACCTGCTTCATCAAACTTTTGCTTATACACCGTGCTGTTATGATAAGCATGATTGAGCGTCTTTTTTAAACGCTCAACTTGCAGTTGACGTAATTCATCTACAGATGCGGTTTCGATGTGTTCCATTGCATTTTTATTCATTGTCTTACTCCTTACGCAGTCATCGCGACAGCTTGTTTTATGTCAATCAATTACGTCCTGAATTGATATTTTCGAGTATTAAGGCAACACCTTGCCCAACACCGACACACATGGTGCACAGCGCATATTTTCCTTGTTGAATTTTCAGTTGATGCATTGCGGTAAGGACTAAACGTGTACCACTCATGCCAAGTGGATGGCCCAAAGCAATGGCACCACCATTTGGATTGATACGTGCATCATCATCCGCTAAACCCAGTTCACGAATCACAGCTAAAGCTTGTGCTGCAAAGGCTTCATTGAGTTCAATCACATCCATTTGCTCTAAAGTTAAGCCCGTTTGTGCTAAAACTTTACGCACTGCAGGTACAGGCCCAATACCCATATAACGTGCTTCTACACCAGCACTTGCGATCCCTAAAACTTTCACTTGGGGAGTTAAACCATGCTGCTCAGCAAAGGCGTTATTACCTAAGAGTAAACATGCAGCACCATCATTGACACCTGATGCATTGCCTGCTGTGACCGAACCTCCTTCTTTACGAAATGGTGCTTTAAGTGCATTTAAAGCCTCTAGTGTGGTTTCTGCACGTGGATGTTCATCGAGAACAACACGCACTACACCTTTTTTGCTTTTAATCTCGACTGGTAGAATCTCACGCTCAAAGCGACCTTCAGCCTGTGCTTTTGCGACTTTTTGCTGACTGTTGTAGGCAAATTGGTCTTGATCGGCACGGCTGATATTGTATTTTTCTGCCACGTTTTCAGCAGTTTCAGGCATGCTGTCGACGCCAAAATTGGCTTTAAATAGCGGATTGATAAAACGCCAACCAATAGTGGTATCAAAAATTTCAGGTGTACGGCTAAATGCACTCGTCGGTTTAGACTGAACAAAGGGCGCACGTGACATGTTTTCCACCCCACCCGCTAATACAAACTGCGCTTCACCCGATTTAATCGCACGTGAAGCAAGCCCCACTGCATCTAAACCTGAAGCACATAAACGGTTCACGGTAATGGCAGGTACACTATCAGGTAAACCGGCAAGCAAGCTTGCCATCCGTGCCACGTTACGATTGTCTTCACCCGCTTGGTTGGCACAGCCGAGAATCACTTCATCGACCTCCGTCCAAGGCAAATTTGGATGTTGTTGCTTCAAATACTGAATCGGCAATGCAGCCAAATCATCTGTACGAATACTACTTAAACCACCGGCATAGCGCCCAATTGGGGTACGAATCCCATCAAAAATAAATACGTCTTGCATCATTTTATCCTTAACTGGCAGCGCGTAATGGCTGCTGCGTTGACACATGTCCTTGTGCCGCTTTTTTTAATAAATATAGATTAGGACGATAACGCTCTTCACCATAAATACGATACAGATTTTGCAAAGTCTGTAAAATAATGTTGTATCCTAATTCTTGTGCCCATTGGAATGGTCCTTTAGGATAATTCACAGCAAATTTCATGGCTGAATCAATGTCTTGTTCAGATGCAATTTGATGTAAAACGGCCTCGCATCCTTCATTGACCAACATGGCAATAGTGCGCAGTACATATAATCCTGGATGATCCTGAGACCAAATCGGAATAATATTTAGACCGATAAACAACTGTTCAATCGTTTTTTGATCTATCGCTGTACACGCTGGTGAAGCTGTAACTGCAATGGCTTTGGCTTGTGACCAATCGCCATGCCAATCCATCAACACCACTTTTTGTGATGCATAATCAATTTCGGCAGATTGCCCCATTGATAAACGTAAAGACACATCACCGATGAGAATTTCAGCCATTGGCGCCGCTTCAATACGCAGATGAATATGTGCAGATTGTTGCAATAGTGCGATTAAACTCAGTGAATGTGACCAATCACCTTTGACCACCACCTCAATTTTTTCAGGTGATTTACTGTAAATCACAGGGAGTTGATACACTTTTTTAGAATGTTCTGTTCGATAGTCATAAAAACCCTGTTGAGTTTTGCGACCGAAACAGCCTGCATCGACTAATTCTTTTTGAATTAAGGATGGACGATAACGCGGTTCATCAAAAAAGGCATCATAGACACTCTGTGTGACAGAAAAATTAATGTCTTGGCCAATTAAATCGGTCAGCTCACACGGCCCCATCGAAAAGCGTCCACATTCACGCATGATAAAATCAAGCTGCTCAGGTGTGGTGGCATTTTCCTGCAAGGCACGGAAGGCTTCTGCATAATAAGGACGTGCTATACGATTGACGATAAACCCTGGGGTGGATTTGGCACGTACTGGCACTTTTTTCCATGCTGTCATCAAGCTGACTAAAGCATCAGAAATTGCTGGGTCTGTTTTTAAGCCTGCAATCACTTCCACTAACTTCATCACTGGTGCGGGGTTAAAGAAATGCAAACCGACCACGCGTTCTGGATGTGGAATATTGGCAGCAATCGCAGTAATCGAGATTGAAGATGTATTGGATGCAAAGATCGTCTCAGGCGAGCAGATATCAGCAAGCTGTTGAAATAGCTTTTGTTTAACGTCTTTGTTTTCTACAATCGCTTCTACAATCAGTTGGCTGTCTGCTAATTCGTGTAAATCCGCTGCCACGTTTAAATTGGACAAGGTCAGTTGCAAGAGATCAGCCGCCATTTTTCCGGCATCTACACGTTTTTGTAATTGCTGTTTTAGTGCAGCAAAAGCACTTTCTACACGTTGTGGATCGACATCATACACATGGGTCGGATGGCCATGCATGGCCGCCAATTGTGCAATGCCGATGCCCATGGTACCGGCACCAATCACTGCCACAGGGGCATGCTGTAAGTGAAGTTCTGCCATGATTTAGCATCCTGTATATTGTGGTGTACGTTTTTGCATAAAGGCTTGTACGCCTTCACGATAGTCACTGCTACGCCCTGCTAAACGCTGTAAATCACGTTCTAAAATCAATTGCTCATCGAGGCTATTAGCTGCTGCAGCATGAATGGCTTTTTTAATCAATGACAAACCATAAGTGGGTTGTGTCGCTAAATGTTCTGCCAATTTGCTGGCTTCGGCTTTCAGTTTTTCGTCTTCAACCACTTGCCAAATCATGCCGAATTGTTGTGCTTGCTCAGCAGGAATCTTATCGCCAAGCATAGCCAAAGCCATTGCTTGTGCACGACCAACCAAACGTGGCAAAAACCATGTTCCACCCGAATCTGGAACTAAACCTAAACGACAAAAGGCTTGAATAAAGGATGCTGATTTTGCAGCCAGTACAATGTCACACGCCAAAGCAATGTTGGCACCTGCACCCGCTGCTACACCATTCACTGCACACAGCACTGGTTTCGGCATTTCAGTAATCAGTTTGATCAGTGGGTTATAATACATTTCAATCGAGCGGCCTAAATCAGGTGCATCGGCATTTGGATCAACCACGCGGTCACTTAAATCTTGTCCTGCACAAAAACCTCGACCTTCCGCAGAAATCACCACTGCACGAATCTCAGCATTTTTTGCCCATGCTTTGAGAACTCCTGAGACTTCTTGATGCATGATTTCATTAAAGCTATTGAGTTGCTTTGGACGATTAAACGTTAAATAACCGACTGCATTTTTTTCTTCGACAATAATTGTTTGGTAATCCATTACACACCTCTAAATGCGGGTTGTCTTTTTTCTAAGAAAGCTTGAATGCCTTCCTGACGATCTTGGGTTGCTGCCAACCACACAAAATGTTGACGCTCGAGTTTTAAACCCTGGCTTAGGGTCACTTCATGAATACTTTTTAGCGACTGTTTAATCACACGAATCGCTAGGGGTGCTTGCTTGGCAATTTTTTCGGCCAATTCAACGGCATATTGCACCGTTAAAGCTGTTGGGCAAATTTGACTGCTGATCCCGTGTTGCAATGCGGTCTGGGCGCTGATCATTTCACCCGTCATTGCCCAACGCATACACAGTTGCTGACCGACGAGACGTGCCAAACGCTGTGTTCCACCTGCCCCGGGCAACATGCCTAAACCAATTTCTGGTAAAGCAAATTGTGCATTTTCACCACTCAACACAATGTCACCATGCAATGCCAACTCAAAACCTGCGCCTAAGGCATAACCGTTGACGGCCATAATTAAAGGCTTTGAAAACTCATCAATCCGCTTCCACAACTGTGGTCGTTGATCCTGTTGAATGCTGACCACATCAAGTTGGGCAAGCTCATTCAAATCCGCACCTGCAGCAAAGCATTGTGAATGACCTGTAATCACGACTGCACGCACTTCACGGTCTTTATCTAAGGTTGTTAGATAATCCGCGAGCTCTTGCAATGTGGCATTGTTTAAGGCATTGCGTTTTTCAGGGCGATTCAGTTCAATGAGCACCACACCGGTTTTGGGAGAACTACTTTTTAGATATTGCATGTCCATACTTTCATTCCACACGGCGTTATTCATCAAAACTTAAACGTACATTAGCTGTGGTTGGACGGGCTTGGCAGCTCAAGACATAACCTCTTGCAACTTCATCCTCTTCAAGGCTGTAGTTGATGGCCATTTCGACTTCACCTTCAAGCACCTTACACTTACAGGTGGCACACACCCCACCTTTACAGGCATAAGGTAAATCTGCACCTGCACGTAATGCGGCATCGAGGATGCTGTCATCTTGTTTTGATACCTCAATGATCAACTCACGACCATCTAAAATAATGTTGACCTTTTCTTCACTACGCTGCGCAACTTGTTGTGCTGATGCTTTTGTAGTCGTACCTGTATTAAAACGTTCTGTATGAATCTTGCTGCGCTCAATCCCTAGCGTCGGCAAAATTTCCTCAACGGCCGTCATCATCTCTTCTGGACCACAGGCAAAGCAGTGATCAGTATCTGTACGAATCAAACCGGCTTTAGCCAACTGCTGGAGCTTTTCAGCATCAATACGACCGTTAAAGATCTCGCTGTCATTCAATTCACGTGAAAAAATATTCACCAGTTGCAAACGCTGATGAAAGCGATCTTTAAGATCCATGATTTGTTCAGCAAACATGGTTTGTTTCCATGAACGATTGCCATAAACCAGTGTAAATGTGGCATCTTGCTGACGATTCAGCACTGATTTCACGATGGATAAAATTGGCGTAATTCCACTGCCTGCAGCAAAGCCTAAATAATGTTGTCCACCGACTTTTGCTGCTTTTTGGAAAAATACCCCTTGAGGTGGCATAACCTCTAACACATCCCCTGCTTTGAGGTGTTCATTCGCCCACGTTGAAAATTGACCTTGGTCAATTTTTTTAATGGCAATACTCATATCTTCTTGCACATCGCTACAAATCGAATAGCAACGACGAATTTCACCTTGCTCTGTGAGATGGCGAATAGTCAGGTGTTGACCTGGTTGATATTGAAACGCTGAGGTTTGTTCATCTTGCACAGCAAAAGAAATACAAATGGCATTTTCCGTTTGCGGCTGGATTGATTTAATGGTTAAGGGAATAAATTGACTCATTGTTAAAATCCTTCTTTTATTTTATTGCTGTGCTGTTCAGTGCACATCGATGTCCATTAGATTAAATACATTTAAAGTAATCAAAAGGTTCTAAGCAGTCTTTGCAGCGGTATAAGGCTTTACATGCAGTAGAACTAAACTCGCTTAACAGCTGTGTATGTGCACTGCCACAATGTGGGCAAGCCACGCCATCCATCAGCGCCACATGCGTACCACACAGATGAGATGAACCTTGTGGTGGTGCAATACCGTATGTACGTAGCTTTTCTTTACCTGATTCACTCATCCAATCCGTGGTCCATGCCTCAGATAAATCCACCACTACTTTGACAGGATGAATGTCATGCGCCAACAACGCTGTTTTGATTTCGTCTTTGAGTAAATCAGTGGCAGGACAACCGCTATAGGTTGGTGTCAAACGCACCACAATCTCTTGGCTTGCATTGATTTCTACACCACGAATCATGCCCAAATCCAAGACCGATAACACCGGAATTTCTGGGTCAGACACCTGTTGTAAAATCTCCCAACATTGCTGCTCAACGTGTTGAATTCGGTTCATGTCACTCACTCCCTGTGAACGCTGTGATTACCACACCATCTCTGGATAGCTGCGTTGTAAATATTGCAACTCGGCAAGGACATAACCTAAATGTTCAGTATGCAAACCTTGCTTGGCACCGCTACGGTAGGCTCCCTCTTGTGGTAGTTGAAGCTCGAAACGCGTTAATTCCGATTGAATAAGTTCTAACCATTTCGCAGGCAATATTGTTAAGTCAGGAACAATGCCGGCTTCTACCAATTGTTTTTCATCGTTGGTCAGTGCAAATAGCTCTTCGGTGAAACGCCACAATTGATTTAATCCATGTTGCACCTTGTCATGCGCTTCTTGCGTACCCAGGCTTAAACGTTCCATCCAAGCTGTTGAAAAACGTTGGTGATATTTCACTTCTTTGAGAGACTTAATCGCAAAGGCAGACAGTTCGGCATTGTTGCTATTGCTTAACGCGGCAAATAACAAGGCATGATAATGATCCATTAACCATTGACGTACGATGGTCTGTGCAAAGTCGCCATTGGGTTGTTCACAGAGCAGTAAATTGCGATATTCACGCTCAGTTCGGAAGTACGCTAAACGATCTTCATCACGTCCTAAACCTTCAATACTCCCTGCCAGTGAAAGCGCAGTACGTGCCTGACCTAATAAGTCCAAGCCAATATTCGCAAGTGCGATATCAAGCTCAAGTTCAGGTGCGTGCCCACACCACTCTGCTAAACGATGTGACAAAATCAGTTGGCTATCACCAATGTGTAATAGAAATTCGGATAAAACTTTATTGGTCATGCTGTGATCCTCCAATTACATATGCTCAACGCCGTGTGGAATGTTGTAAAAGGTTGGATGACGGTAAACCTTATCCAAATGTGGTTCAAAAAACTCCGCTTTTTCATCTGGTTGTGAACAAGTAATTAACTCAGATTTGACCACCCAAATACTGATACCTTCGTTGCGACGGGTATACACGTCACGCGCATTTTGTAAGGCTATTTCATCATCCGGTGCGCGTAAGCTACCCACATGTCGATGGCTTAAACCTTGTTTGCTACGTACGAAGACTTCGTATAAAGACCAATTGTTTTTGTTATCCATGATTAAACTTCCTGTATGTCATTAATGACGTAAATGCTTATGCAATTTTGCGCGTATCATTGAATTGCTGTTGTTTTTTGGCATAGCTTGCTGCTGCATCACGAACCCATTTGCCGCCTTCCCATGCTTTACGACGTGCTTCAATACGTTCATGGTTGCATGGACCTTTACCTGCGATCACATTAAAGAATTCAGTCCAATTCACTTCACCAAACTCATAATGACCGGTCTCTTCATTCCACTTCAGGTCTGGATCTGGCACAGTTAAACCAAGCTGTAAAACTTGTGGCACGGTGTTATCCACGAATTTTTGACGTAAGGCATCATTACTAAACAGCTTAATTTTCCAATTCATGCTTTGTTCACTGTTCGGTGAATTGTCATCACTTGGACCAAACATCATGAGTGCAGGCCACCAAAAACGATTGACTGCATCTTGCGCCATTTGTTTTTGTTCAGGTGTGCCTTCTGCTAAACGCATCATGGCTTCAAAGCCTTGACGTTGATGGAAACTTTCTTCTTTACAAATACGCACCATGGCACGTGCATAAGGACCATACGAGGTACGGCATAAAGCAACCTGATTGACAATCGCCGCGCCATCGACCAACCAACCAATGGCTGCGACATCTGCCCAACTTAAGGTTGGATAATTAAAGATTGATGAATACTTCATGCGACCTGCAATCAGTTTATCCATCATATCGTCACGATCTGCGCCTAAGGTCTCAGCTGCGCTATAGAGATATAACGCGTGACCTGCTTCGTCTTGTACTTTGGCAAGTAATACCGCTTTACGTTTTAGGGTGGGCGCACGGGTAATCCAATTGCCTTCTGGCAACATACCAATCACTTCAGAATGTGCATGTTGTCCAATTTGGCGAATTAAAGTTTTACGATAAGCGTCTGGCATCCAATCCTTTGGCTCAATCGATACATTATTGACAATGTTGTCATCAAATCTTTGTTGTTGCGTGTTCATGTTGTCTCACTTATCCCAAGTGTCGTTAGATTTAAATTAATACGATACAAAAAATAATTCAATTGATTTTTATTGGTATCATATAAATATTTTTAACATCTATTAATAAGATATTGTTTTTATTTAATTAATATTTTTTTCATACTAAAAAATAATTTTTTTAACAGGGAATTTGATTGACAATCTGTTTTTTTGAATGCAATTTATGAAACACATATTATAAATTTAATATTAACAACGTATCATAAATGGAGTTATATCGATGTTGGATCTTGAGCAAAATTCACAAGACAATACCATTTCAGTGGATGGCAAATATGAGCCATCGGAATCTTTACTGCGCTTAAGTTCATTGGTTCTTGGACAAGAACACGTTGCATCAGCAGACTTACGTACAGTATTTCACGCCATTTCAGGTCAAGCCATTTACCAAGTCAGTAGTCATGGCATTGACACTCAAGCCGTGGTGCAATATGCCAAAACGCATGGTTCTAGTGTTGCCAATTGGACCTTTCATCAACGTGCCAATGCATTAAAGCAAATTGCACAGTACTTATTGGAACGTAAAGAAGACTACTATGCCCTTGCCGCAGCAACGGGCTGTACACGTAAAGATGCGTGGATTGATATCGAAGGTGGTATCGGCACATTATTTGCCTACTCAAGTTTAGTCCGCCGTGAGCTGAGCGATGAAAAAGTTTGGATTGAAGATGATTTTATTCAACTGTCTAAACACGGTTCATTTGGTGCCAAGCATTTACTGAGTCCCAAAGCCGGCGTAGCAGTACATATCAATGCCTTTAACTTCCCGATTTGGGGAATGTTGGAAAAAATTGCACCGACTTTATTGGCGGGTGTGCCGTGTATTGTAAAACCTGCAACAGAAGGTGCTCAGTTGACCCATGCGGTGGTGAAAGCCATTCATGAAAGTGGTTTCTTGCCTGAAGGTGCATTACAGCTGATCTGCGGTCAAACCTACGATCTCTTTGAACATTTAAATGAACAGGACACCGTGACATTTACTGGTTCTGCCTCAACGGGACAAAAATTACGTGCACATCCGCATTTAAATGCCTATTCCATTCCATTTAGTATGGAAGCCGATTCAGTCAACAGTGCCATCCTGACAACCCAAGCCTCAGATGAAAGCATTGATTTGTTTGTCCGTGAAATTTTCCGTGAAATGACCACCAAAGCCGGACAAAAATGTACCGCGATTCGCCGAGCATTTGTCCCTACGGCTTTATTAGAGACGGTGCAACAGAGTTTAATTGAGAAGCTGAAAAAAGTCGTATTGGGTGATCCAAGCCAAGAAGGTGTGACGATGGGTGCTTTGGCGAGCTATAAACAAAAGCTCGATGTTGCAGAAAAAGTCGAAATATTGGCACAAGATGCTGACATTATTTTTGGCAGTCATTTACGCCAAGATATCACTATAAATGGTTCATATTCTGAAAAATCAGCCTTATATCCACCTACAGTCTTACTTTGCCGTCAACCACTTGATGCACAACACGTCCATCAGGTTGAGGCCTTTGGCCCTGTGGTCACACTGATGCCGTATAGCACAGAAAGCGAGTTGGCAACCTTGGTTGCAAAAGGTGAAGGCAGTCTTGTGGCGTCCATTGTACGCAATGCGGATGAAAATATTGAAAGCTTAGTCGCAAAAATTGCACCATGGCACGGTCGCCTGCATATTCTAGATACCGAAAGTTCACGTGAAAGTACAGGTCATGGTTCCCCCCTACCACTTTTAGTTCATGGTGGACCTGGGCGTGCGGGTGGTGGTGAAGAATTAGGAGGCTTACGTGCAGTCAAACATTATATGCAACGTACAGCATTACAAGGCTCACCAAATGTGTTAACCCAAATTGGTCATCGCTGGACAGCAGGTGCACAAGTCTTTGAAGATCGCGTGCATCCATTTAAAAAGTCATTTGATGAACTGCGTATTGGTGAGCGTTTACTGACTGCACGACGCACCATTACCGAAGCAGATATCGTCAATTTTGGTGGTTTAAGTGGCGACTACTTCTATGCGCACATGGATAAAATTGCTGCGGCAGAGTCTTTGTTTGGTGAACGCGTTGCGCATGGTTACTTTATTGTGTCTGCCGCAGCGGGTCTCTTTGTCGATGCTGCAGCAGGCCCAGTCATTGCCAACTATGGTATGGATAATTTACGTTTTGTTGAGCCGGTCAAAATTGGTGACACCATTCAAGTGGAACTGACCTGCAAGCAAAAAACACCAAAAACCTTGCGTGATCCTGAACAAAAACCTCACGGCGTGGTGGTGTGGGACATTAAAGTGAAAAACCAACGTGGTGAATTGGTTGCAACCTATGACATCTTAACGCTTGTCGAGCGTGATGTATAATTTCGACTCGACCAAAAAAGGAATCAATATGATTCCTTTTTTTTATTTCATAGATATATCTGTATCTTTTTTTGTAAATAGCATTGACGAATAATGAATTTCAACCTAAATTCGATTAATGATACTTTTTAAAATTAAAATAAATAATAAATGTATCAAATATATTTCAATAATAGCTTTGCACAGGAAGTTGCAAAATGAATGACAAAACAATGGTTATAGAAACAGTTGGTTGCATCAAGCAACCTGCCATTTTAATCAAAGTAGGTAGTTATATGGACATGAATAAAAGGAATTTCGCATGAATAATTCGCAAATAGAAATGAATACACCAGAACTTGCACTGGATATCCCCGAACAATCGAGTACACAGAAAATTGCTTTAGCAACCATCGTTGGTACCACCATCGAGTGGTATGATTATTTTATTTATGCTGCTGTTGCAGGTTTAGTTTTTAACCAACTTTTTTTTACACCTGCCGGACCTGCTTTCGGAACTCTATTAGTCTTCGCCTCGATTGGTATTAGTTTTATTTTCAGACCATTTGGTGCCTTTATTGCAGGTTACTTTGGCGATAAATTAGGACGTAAAGCTGTACTCGCTATGACTTTGCTTTTGATGGGTGGGACAACGACCATGATTGGTTTACTTCCAACCTATGAGAATATTGGTATCGCAGCTCCGATTATTTTAATTTTATTGCGTATTTTACAAGGTATTTCTGCAGGTGGTGAATGGGGTGGAGCTGTATTAATGGCTGTTGAACACGCTCCTACCAAAAAACGTGGCTTATTTAGTTCATTTCCACAGTTAGGTGTACCACTAGGTTTGTTACTTGCATCCTTTGTTCTGGTGATTATGACCGCTTATGTTTCTCCTGGTGACGCATTTTTAGAATGGGGATGGCGCGTACCATTTTTACTCAGTATTATTTTATTTGGTTTAGGCTATTGGATTCGTCGCTCAGTTGAAGAAAGTCCAGTGTTCGAACAATTAAAAGAGCGTAAAAGCACAGCAAAAAAACCAATACGGGAACTATTTTCTGAGTATAAAAAACTTATTTTAACAGCTTCCCTTCTTACTGCTGGTACAACTTCACTTGGTTATATGACAGCAGGCGGTTTCATTCAAAGTTTTACTACTAATCCAAATGGCATGGCATTAGATCGACCAACAATTTTGAGTTTAGTTTGTACTTCTGCAGTCATTTGGACATTCTTTACTTGGCTTTCAGCAGTCATGTCCGATAAATTTGGTCGAAAACCTATTTATATTTTAGGTTCAATCATCCAAATTTTAACTGCACTATTCTTATTCCCATTGGTTAGCACTGGTGAATATGTATACATTATGCTTGGTTTAGCAATACTCGCTATGGGAATTGGAATCACCTATGGTGTGCAAGCTGTTTATTATTCTGAACTCTTTCCTGCATCTATTCGATTCTCTGGTATTTCGATTACTTATGCACTGGGTTCAATCATTGGTGGTGCATTTGCTCCCCTGATTGCTGCAGCTTTAATCACTAAAGCTAACGGCATTTTCTTGGTAAGCACCTATCTGACGGTTATGGCTGTTATTGCTTTCATTGCAATCTGTGTACTTAAAGACCGCACAGGTATTACACTGGAACCAACCGATGAAGCTGAGAATGCACAAAAGAAATCGCCATTTATTTGGAAATAATCTAAGCGTTTAGATTTTTTAAATGACTTGCACACCATGTCATTAAAAATAAGACTTGACTCGGACTTTTCAATCCGAGTTTTTTTCTTGACTGATGCTTATAAATTTCTGCATATACTAACAGTCAAAAGAAGTATAGGCTGACTAACTAAAAATGAATTGTTTAAATTAATTATTTTATGAATGTTAATTCTTCTTTTATTAATTTTACGCTTATAAATCTCATACCCAAGATCTTATCTAGAGTGTTTCTTTGTTTTTAAGAAATTTTAGTCTTGCAAAATGGCTTCGGAAATATGTTAAATATTGAATATGAATCACATTTCAGTTCAAGCTCCCACTTTTTTCAACTCGCTCAGGTTATAATGATCGTCTCCCAAAATACGATTGATCTAATATGAGCACCTCCAATGACCCTTTACACGGCAAAAAACTTGCTGACATCTTGGATGAATTATTGGATTACTACGGCGGTTTTGAGGGCTTAAGCCGTAAAATTGAAATTAGATGTTTTTGCATAGATCCAAGCGTTAAATCATCACTACGATTCTTACGTACTACACCTTGGGCACGTGAAAAAGTAGAAAGCTTATATTTGTATGTCTTACGCCAAAATGCCAAACAGAAAGCATAACGATTAATACCTAAGCTCAAATAATCTTGTATAGCAGTTTGTGTTTTAAGATAAAATGAAACTGCTGAATCCTTCTAGCTATTCCTTGCACGCAGTATTTTCGCCTTAGATTTAATTCGATCCCTATTATGAGCAATCCTTTTTCCCAGCATCCTCAAATTGGTGTAGTCACTACATTTTCTGAATTGATTCATCGTCATTTTGAAGGTCAAATGAATGCGCTTTGCTGGCAACGTAGCTTACAAGGCGACTTTAAAGAAATAGTCGAAAAACTCGAACTGATTGAAAATATAACCGAAATTTCCATAGATGATCTGAAGGAATTAAAGCTTTCAGCGCAAGGTCATTTAGCTAGAGAAATCATTTTAAATGACATGCAACAATTAACAGCATTTGGTGCATCACCCTCGCTGAATTTGCTTAAATGTTATGAACGCGATGATGAATTCGATTTCATCTCAACCGATGTTTATTCTTTTCATGTTGATCGATCATCCATCGCTACCGATACCTTTTTATGTACGTATTATGGTGCTTCCAGTGATATTGTGCCAAATGATCAAGTCACACAAAAAATCTTAATTCCTGAAATACGAGAGCAACTCAAAGCTTTATACGATGGCCCTGACTCAGAATTTGATGATTTTTTATCAGAATATTTTTTTGATTTACATTATCAGCTCAAAGACAATGCTGTGCCTGTAAATCTAGGAAATGGTCATCTATGGCGTTTAGCGGTGGATCATCCTACACAGCCCGTATTGCCTTGTGTGCACCGCGCACCTGTTGAAAATGCAGGTGAGTATCGGCTTATGCTGATTTGCTGATTTGCTGATTTGCTGATTTTAAATATTGATAAATCCTGAGTCCATACGATCCATTCTGTCTAATGAATGAACCGTAATTGAGATCGAGCTGTATTAAGGCAGCGGTAAAGGACTGGCAGTAGCCAAATATCTGTTTGTGCTTGGTCGTTTTGTACCTTGGCAAATGTAGATTCAAAACTGCTGACATTTTCGGCAAACATACTTTGTAAGGCCGTCGAAATACCGACAGCTAAGCCTAGACGTATAAACGCCGTAAAATATAAAGACATGATTTTTCCCACTCATTTATTAAAAAAAGTGGCGGGAATGCTTTAGGCTATCCCGCCATTAGCGGGGCATAAACAGGAGGAGGTGTTTGCAGTAAGAGATCAGGCGCTTGATAAAGATTCGTCCAAACAAATTTTGGCAAATATTCAAAGGCCTGATGCGCAATAAAAAGAATCGATTGTTGATTTTGTACAATCTAATGCGTCATAGACGGCAAATACTGTTGATAATCTTCACCGAGTTGCAGATCACTTGCGGTATTTTTGACTGGTTTATTACTTGATTCAGATGCTTGATGCAACGAATGCTGTGGATTGGTTTCACTGCTGACGCATAAGGTATTTTGATGATGACCAAAATGATAGCTTTGAACAACTTGGGTTTGCTCTTCATGCACACAGAAAGCGGCTGCCACGTTCCAAAGGCTTTGGAACATGAACAATCCGACTAAAACTGTTATCCATGTCGCAGAACACATATTGTATCAATCAAGAAAATTTTAACGATTATAAAGCTTGGAGTCGGTCGAAGGTCAAGTGAATCTTTGAATTTGTCTTAAAAATGGATTGCCATAGAGATATAACGTAACGCATTCGCTTTAATCCCCTGACACGGCACATTCTAAAGACAATCCATTGGTTCATGATTACGATTTTTATCAGCGAAACTTTTTTTAATTTAGTTCGGAATCATTCTTCAACTTAGCTTTTCTTGTCACCACTATGCCGCAGAGCACCACCAATGTCGTAACACCTAAAGATAATGAAGTCTCATAACTGTAGGCTGGAGATAAAAACATATAGATCAGCACACTTAAGATCACCAAAATGACTGCCCATGTCAGCCATGGAAATAGCCACATTTTAAACGCAACCTCAGTTCCATTTTTTTCGATTTGTGTTCTCAATTTAAGCTGTGAAAATGCAATCACTAAATAAACCAATAAGGCAATTGAACCTGTTGTAGACAGTAAAAATCCAAATACTTGGCCTGGAAATAAATAATTGACTGCACAGCAAATTAAGCCCACTACAGACGATGCCAATACTGCAATTGCAGGCACACCAGAGGCATTAATTGATGTGACCCATTGAGGTGCTTCTTTGCGTGTCCCCAATGAAAATAGCATCCTTGATGAACTATAAAGTGCAGCATTCATACAACTTGCAACCGCAATAAAGACTACACTATCAATAATCAATTTTGATTGAGGGACATTTAAACTTACCAAGACATATTGGAAAGTGCCTAATTGTTGTAATTGTGGTGAACGCCAATCTACCAGTGCAACCGTTATAAAAATTGAAACCACAAAAAATAAGATGACCCGATACAGTACTAAATTGGTTGCGCGTTTAATTTTTTGCTCAGGATCTTTTGATTCTGCTGCAGCGATCGATAAGATTTCTACGCCAAAAAATGAAAATGCTGAAATCAATATTGCAGAAAGTACGCCACCCAGGCCATTTGGCATAAATCCATCATTTTTGAACAGATTTTCTACACCACTCACATCAGGTGCTAAGGGCCAAAACCCCAATATGGCGGTGAGTCCAATGCCGATAAAAATTACAATAGCCAAGACTTTTATCAGAGAAAACCAAAATTCAAACTCACCAAAACTTCGAGTACTAAAAAAGTTGGCCAAACTGAGGAGAATAATAAAAAAAGTGGCAAAAACAGCGCTGGATATTGATGGAAACCATGCATGCAGAATTTCTGCACCAGCGATTGCTTCAATTGGAATAACTAAAACCCAAAACCACCAATATAACCATCCGATGGTAAAGCCCGCCCAAGGCCCAATGGCTTTTCTTGCATAGGTTGAAAATGAGCCGGTGTCAGGTTGAGCTACAGCCATTTCTCCCAACATTCGCATGATTAAAAAAACCAAAATACTGGTAGTAATATAAGCAAGAACGGCGGCAGGCCCTGCTTTTGCAATCGCAGCAGATGATCCAACAAACAGTCCAGCACCAATTACACCACCAATACTGATCATTGTAATATGCCGATTAGATAGCCCTGCACCCAGTTTTGCAGTTGAATTATGTGTGGCTAAGCTATCATCATGCATCGATTAGATTCCCTGTCTGCACGGTCAGTCGTACAAATCATTATTTCCAAGATCATTAGGAATAAAAAAGGGAAAACGCTGTGTTCTCCCTTGTTTTGTAACAATTTAATCTAGAAAATGAGTTTTTCATAGTTCTAATCAAAACTTTAAGATGCAGCTTAATACCATTTTTTTATCTAATACACTGTTATTACTTATATAATTTATATTTATTTAAAAACTTATTTGACCATTTTCTATATACAAAATATGGGCTTTTAAATAATCTAACTCATCGCCATGATGCGTAACATATATCATCGGCAGCGCCAACTGTTCTTTCATCGTGTTTAAAAATGGCAATATTTGATCTTTCAGCCTGCGGTCCAGTCCTGTCAGCGGTTCATCTAACAGCAGTAAGTCAGGCTGTGACAGCAATGCGCGTCCTATGGAAACGCGCTGCGCCTCACCGCCAGAAAGTTCATGCGCCCGCCGTTTAAGCAGTGGCTGTAACTCAAGCAGATTAGTCACTTGCTCAAATTTAAATTTCGCATTTTCCTGAGCGCCTAAGTTCTCCGCATATTGCAGATTTTGCTGCACATTCATATGCGGAAAAAGCCATGCTTTTTGAAAAATCAGCGCAATACTGCGTTGATGCATCGGCACATTAATCTTCTGCGCCGTATCGAACACATCACGCTGATTCAGCGATATATAACCTTGCTGCGGCTGCAGCAAACCAACCAAATTTTTCAGCAGCGTAGACTTGCCGCTGCCTGATGGCCCCATAATGCCAAGCAGCTGTTCTTGCATCTGCAGCCGAGCCTGCAATTGAAAATCTGCATATTGAAACTGAAAATCACACTGAAGCATGGCCGGCTCCGAGTTTTCGCTGATAGCGCTGTAAAATATAATAATTGGCAATCAATGCGCCAAAAGCCGCCAGCAGTGAAAGGATCACTAAACGCATTGCGGATTCTTCGCCATTGGGCTGCTGTATCAGCGAATAGATAGCAATTGGAATGGTTCGGGTTTCATCAGGAATATTACCCACAAAGGTAATGGTTGCGCCAAATTCGCCTAAACTTCGGCTAAATCCTAAAATGCTCCCGATTAAAATGCCCGGCAATGCCAGCGGCAGGCTAATTGATGCAAATACCCGTAACGGATGCGCGCCTAGTGAGCCTGCAACCTGCTCCAGCTGCTGATTAATCATTTGAAAAGACAAACGGATCGGCTGCACAATCAGCGGAAATGACACAATCATGGATGCTAAAACGGCGCCTTTCCAATTAAAAGCCAGTTGAGTGCCCCATTCATTGAGCAGCTTGCCGATCCAGCCATTTGAACCAAACAGCACCAATAGCAGATAACCTAAAACCACCGGCGGCAGCACCATCGGCATTTGTAACAGCGCTTCGACTAAAAATTTCAAATGAAACTCATAGCGCGCCAGCACCCAAGCCAGCCCAATAGCAAATGGCAAGCAAAATACAGTGGCGCAAACGGCAACCTTAGCCGACAGAAACAAGGCGCTCCACTCTTCTGGGCTGAGCATGCTTTAGCCTTTCACACCAAAGCCATAATGCTTAAAAAGCATTTTGCTTTGCGCATGGTCTTTAAGATAACGGTAAAACTTCACGGCCTCAGGTTTAGCTGCGCCTTGATGTGTTAAAGCCAATGGATAAATGATCGGTTGATGAGTTTGATTTGGAAAAATCCCGGCTATTTTAACTTTAGAACTGATCAGCGCATCGGTACGGTAAACAATCCCCGCTTGGCACTCACCGCGTTCAACAAAAGCCAAAGCCGATCGTACATCATCTGTCCCGACAATCCTTCCATTCAAACTTGATAGCCAGCCCAACTTGGTTAGGCTTTGTTTGGCATATTTTCCAGCAGGTACAGACTCCATTTGCCCTGTACATAAGTGACCTTTGAATGCCTTGGCAAAATTAAACTGCGGCACGGCTTTAAATTGCATATTCACCGCTTTAGGCGTAATCAGCACCAAATCATTACTTAGCATGTTGAATACTTGCTTTGCAGGTATTTTCTGTTTTTGCACCAAATAATTCATCCAGTCCACATCTGCTGAAAAATACAAATCACTTGGCGCACCGGCTTCAATTTGTTTGGCTAAAGCAGATGACGCGCCAAATACCGGTACAATTTTGATGTCTGGATTCTGTGCCTGATATTGCTTTGCAATATCGCTGATAGCATTGCTTAAACTGGCTGCAGCATAAATTTTGACTGTTTCCGCCTGAGATGCGCCAGCAATGAAGCTCAGTCCTACTGCTAAAATAAATTTGAATCGCATAGCAAACTCCTAATGCTGAATAAATACGCCTTGAAGAATTTGTCCTGCTTGCACAGACTGCCCTGCAGGAATCCGAACAATGCAATTGGCTTGCATTAAATTGCTCAACATATGCGACTGCTGTTTAGATAGGCTGGTTAGTTGAAGCTTGCCTTGCTTATCAAAGTGCGCCGACATTCTTAAAAACCGCTCACGTGCATCTGCTTTTAGGTCATGTGTCATGACTGCGCTGAACCAGTCCAGCGCAGGTGTTTGACCTTGTAGGGCTTTCAATAATCTATCTGTATAAATTTGCATGCCGACATAGACTGCAGCGGGGTTGCCCGGCAGTCCGAGTAAATAACAGGAACTGCTGTCAGGACGTCGATATTGTGCAAACAGCATCGGTTTGCCGGGTTTTTGTTTCACTTTCCAGAAAATTTGCTGAAAACCGATGTCCAAGGCTGCCGGCCGAACAAAATCATAATCACCGACAGATACGCCGCCAGTCGTTAAAATTAAATCAAAGCTGTCTTTTAAACGGTTGAATAAATCTAAAACCGCCTGTTTTTCATCTGCAATATGAATCACTTCAACTTGGACGTGCTGCGACTGAAACCATACTAAAATCAGCGGCGCATTGGCATCAAATATTTTACCAGCACGGTAATCTTCTATATTTTGCGCAACTTCATCACCTGTAATTACGACCGCAATTTTCGGATAGGCAAAAACTTCGCAGTGTGAAATACCAGCCATACTGAGCGCTGCAATTGATCCAACCGTCAGCTTTTGACCACGCGCTGCTAAACATTGTCCAAATGAAATTTCCTCACCTGCATCTCGAATATCTGCATGCGGGCTTAAGGCTGCAGTCAGTTCAATCTGCTGTCTATCCGCCTTTACAATTTCTTGCCGCGCTACAGTTGCCGTGCCTTCAGGTATCGGCGCGCCGGTAAATATGCGGACAGCTTGCCCTGCTTTTAAGCTTATTTGAGCCGTTTGCCCTGCGCGGATTTCTCCAATCAGCTTAAATTGCGCGCCGGGTTTAATTTCACCCGCTGCGCAAATGGCATAGCCATCCACTGCGCTTTGCGCAAATAAAGGCAGCTGAATTGGTGAATGCACATCTGCCGCCAAATAACGGCCTAAAGCGTGCTGAAGCGCCAAAGTTTCATGCGCTAAACTTTGCGTATGTGTCTGAATCAGCGTAAGCGCTTCGTCCACTGAAATCAGTCCAGCCTCGGCCCCGCAGCCTGCGTGCAATACGGCTTGGTTCATTGGTAGCCTCCTGCATGCGGAATATTCTTCTGCACATCAAATAGATGCACCAAGGCAGGTAAAATGGCAATCAATGATTCTTTTGCGCCTTGTCTGCTGCCCGGCAGTGTAATGACTAAACTGTCATCAATATAGCCGGCAACACCGCGGCTGAGGGCCGCATAAGGGGTGCGTTTCTGCCCAAAACTGCGGGATGCTTCCATCAGCCCTGGAATTTCCCGTTTTAACAGCGGCTGAATGGTTTCAACGGTTAAATCTTTCTGGCCTAGACCTGTACCGCCCACGGTCAAAATCAGCGGATATTGCGTCTTATGCTGTTCAATAAGAGCCAAAAGCTGTTCAGGACTGTCCGGTATCACTTGATAGCTGATGTTGCTGAAGTTTGCTTCTTCTAAAATTTCGAGGACATTTTGCCCTGCAGTATCTGATTTTTTACCGGCAGCAACCGTATCTGAAAGCACAATAATCGACGCCGATAAGCTTTCTTTCAATACACGGGTAAAATGTGATTTACCGCCTTTTTTCTTTTGCAGTTTCACCTGATCTAGGCATAAATCTTCAGGCTCACAGTGCGGTTTCAGCATGTCATACAGCGTTAAACCGGCAAGACTGACCGCAGTTAATGCTTCCATTTCCACACCCGTTGGGCCAATGGTTTCGACCACAGCACTGATTTCGACATGCGCCTCAAATAATTCATATTCGACATCTGCACGGTAGATCGGCAGCGGATGACACAGCGGAATGAGTTCATCCGTGCGTTTTGCGCCCAATATACCTGCAATCCGTGCGGTTTTCAGCGCATCGCCTTTTTCTGTATTGCCATTACGCAGCAGTTCAATGCAATGTGGCGGCGCATGCAGAATTCCAGTTGCAATGGCTGTACGATAACTTTCCGCTTTCATGCCCACATTTTTCATTGCTTTGTCCTTATCTTATTCATTTGCGTCTGCAGTATTAAATTTGGAGTTTTATAGGTGCCATTGGTAAATATTGGCGTTCAAATGCATGGTCTGATGGCTGTTTTGATGTGCATGTTCACATGACTCGCCATGAATATGAGCATGCTGCGCTGTATGACTTGTCGCCTTGGGCACATGATCTTTACGAATACAGCAGCCCTCTACATATTGGCTGCTGCCGTCCATATAAAACTCTTCTTTCCAGACCGGAACTTCATGCTTAACCCGCTCAACCGCTTCTTCGCAGGCAGCAAAAGCCTCACGTCGGTGCGGCGCATAGGCCATGGCGATAATGGCGGTGTCACCGACCTGCAGCGCGCCAATACGGTGTACAACCCGTAGATATGACACGCCGTATTTGGCTTGAACTTCCTGTTCAATTTGCCGGATCATTTTTTCAGCCACAGGCGCATAAGCGGTATATTTCAAAGCTTTTACCGCTTTGCCTTCATGGTGATTACGCACCGCGCCTATAAATACACCTATACCGCCGCATTCAGGAAATGCCTTAATGCTGTCAAAATCGGCTTGGCTGAATACCGTGTCTTGTATGCGTGAAATATGCTTGAGCTCCATATTCAGCCTCCCGCCACAGGTGACAACAGCACAACGGTACTGTCCTGCATCAATGCGGTTTGCCTTGGCACAATGTCTTCTCCCATAGCGCAGGCGCAGCGTTCAAGCATGTCGAATGACTGCGGAAATTGATCTGCGACCAGCAGCAAAACCTCTGCGATTGACTGCTGTTCGAAGCAAGTCAGACTCAAATTCTCTGGCAGCAGGCGTTCAATAGCGCCAAAAGATTCTATTTTGATGGTGATCTGACTCATCATTAACCTCCAATCATATGCATGCTGATTTTTCTAGATGGGCTGGATTGGGCAGTTATGGCATGAAAGCCTTGCTCCTTCTGCCAAATATAACTGCCTAATTTTTGCTGCAAAGCCATTGCATCGAGCGGCATTAACTCTGTTGTTTTACTGCTTTTCAGCTGCTGAATTTCATGGCTGAGATTTAAACCTTTTCGGGCAAACAGGCAGTTAAAAAACTCGCCTTGCGCATTCAGTCTCAAACGGTCGCAGCTGCCGCAAAAAGAATTGCTGATGGTTGAAATAATGCCTATAGGCAAGCCGTTGATTAAGTATGATCTGGCTGGCGATGTGCCTTGACCGTGCAGTGTTTGCACTTCAAAAACAGTATTGAGTTTATCCAGTATGTTTTGTTCGGTAACGACCGCAGCTTTAGACCAGTTTTGATCGCCATCCAGCGGCATAAACTCGATAAACCGTAGTTCGAAACCTTTTTGCAGCGCCCATTTTGCTAATGGAATGATTTGCTGTTCATTCAAGCCTTTGATTAACACGGAATTGATTTTGATTTCAAAGCCCGCTTGCTGAGCTGCTTCAATCCCATCTAATACAGGCTGTAATTGTTTTTGTGTCAGCTGGAAAAATTGCGCTTCATCCAAACTGTCTAAGCTGATATTTATGCCATCTAAGCCGGCTTGTTTTAAGGCCTGTGCATATTGCTTCAGATAATGTCCATTGGTTGTCATGGAAATACGTTTAAGGCCTAGCTTTCTCAACTGCTGCAGCTGTTGAATAAAATGCACAACGCCTTGACGCATGAGCGGTTCGCCGCCCGTGATCCGGATCTGATCAATCCCGAGCAGCACCATAAATTCACAAAAATTGTAAAGGGATTCAAAACTGAGAAGATTGTGCTTTTTCATCCATTCAGGATGTTCAGGCATGCAATAGACACATTTAAAATTACAGCGGTCTGTCACTGAAATGCGCAACTTGTGTTTTTCACGGCCAAACTGATCCTTAAAAATGGTCACTGGCTGTAATTGTGTCATGCTGTTCATGTTTATCTTCCATGGTGCTGTCATTTGCCCTGTCTTAGCTCAGTACAAATTTTGCGCCCTCTTTTCTTGCAGTAAAAATTGCAATAAGTGTTCCAACTTTGCGCTTTTTTGAATATTTATTTCAGAGGATTTGGTTTGTTTTTTGACACACAAAATCAATAACTTATAAATAACTAATAGCAATTAAAAATATAAATTGCCGTTGAGCCCATTATCTTAGGTATAAAAGCAGTCTGTTTTATCTCTAGATATCATGCTCAAAAGCTTCATATTGGCTGTAGATTTTCTCTCTGGGTTCAAAAACAGCACATTAGGCTCATTATTTGAAATGAAAGCTCCGCAAAAGGTACAGCTTTTAGAGAAAATTCAGCTGACGGTGCTGCTGCAGCTCATCTAGAGAGTTAATGCTGTGAAAAAAGAGTGCATTATTTTGAAAACGTGCAACTTGCATGTGCATTTTACTAAAACACCCCTTCAAACTGCGCTGTTTTTGATCAAGATGCACCTGCAGCATTGTGAGACTGCTTCGTTTCAGCAAACAAAATGGATACAGCGCTTTGCCATTAATTTCCACTACAGCTACTTCACACAAGGGATCCCGCTGCATGGCCTGATGCAATCTCGAAAGCACTTTCTTCGGGATATAGGTCACATCGCACGGGACAAACAAAACATAATCAGACTCAACATGTGACCACGCGCTTTTCATCCCCATCAATGGCCCTAAAAATCCGGCTTCATCATCTTGATAAAAGCGGATCGAGGGAATGAGCCGTTTATAAATCGAATGATCGCGATGGCTGTTGATCCAGACATTTTCAGCCCGTGATTTCAACTGCTGATGGATCTTAATCAGCTGAATTTCATTATCAAATTTTTGCAGCACTTTATTCATGCCGTTCATTCTGCGGGCCTGACCGCCCGCCAAAATAACCAAGTCTGTTTCTGGATAGCCTACTGATTTGGTGATTTTCTTCATCATTCTGCGTACTCCGTCTGACAGGCTTTAATTAAGCCTCGAATTTCTGATAAGCACGAACCGCAATTGCCGCCAGCCTTTAAACATGCAGTAACTTGTTTTTCATGGCTAATATTCTTTTCTTTAATGGTTTCGATAATGGTATTTTTACCGACTTTAAAGCAGCTGCAGACCAGCGGACCTGCACTGTTGGTCATGTTCATCGGCTGACCTGCAAGCAGCGCTTTGCGGTGCATTGCGCTTAGTCGTTCACGCTTAAACATGCCAGCAATCCAATCACGGTCTGGCAGCATAGAGCGTTGCGCAATATATAGACTGGCAATTAAATGCCCATCTTGCAGCACCACGGTATGACTCAAATCGGCAGTTTGATCTTCCAAATTCAGCCATTCAAAGCTTTCATCGGTATATGGCAGTAATGTTTTCAGCTGCTGAACCGTGTTTCTAAATTTTTTACGATCTGCCAACTCAAAACGTGTCGCTTTCGCTGTTTTAATTTTGGTCCACCACACCGTGTTTTGAATGGTGTTTTGCACCATTTGCTCAAAGCCGTCACGTACATACAGTACACCTTGCCACTGTGTATAAAACGGCTGTACAAATACAGGTGTATGTTTAAATTCAGGCTCACCAGATAGTGCATCGACCACAGGATTCACCACTTTGCCAATACGCGCATCCGATGCGACTTGGTCATTCCAATGAATTGGCGCAAAAATTTGACCGCGTCGAATTTTACTGCTGACCTGTGCACGTAAAATACATAAGCCCAAGTTAGATTTCACCTCAACCAGTTCACCATCTTTAACACCAAACTTCAGTGCATCTTGCGGGTGTATTTCACAAAATGGTTCGGCGATATGTGTACTCAAGTTTGCAGATAAACCCGTACGGCTCATGGTGTGCCATTGATCACGGATACGGCCAGTATTTAAAACCAGCGGATATTCGCCGCAAATCTTGTTCAAAGGGTCAATAGCGGTTGTTGCTACAAACTTAGCTTTGGCATCGGCATGGCTGAATTGGCCTGCTGCAAACAAACGGCTGACTGCATGAGCGCTCTGATCTAACTGCCAAACTGGCCATTGCACGGGCTTTAATTCAGCATAATCTTGTGCAGATAACTTACTTAAACCCTGCAAGTTAAAGTAGCGAAAAGACTCAGTGGTATCACGTTGATCTAAAGGCGCATTTTGATAAGCAGATAATTTTGCATGTTCAATAAATATGTCATAGCTGCTGCTGTAGTCAAAACCGCTATAACCCATCTTTTTCGCAACTTGTGCAATAGACCACCAGTCTGCTCTGGCTTCACCCGGCGCATCTAAAAAAGCAGTTTGACGTGAAATACGGCGTTCAGAATTGGTAACGGTTCCGTCTTTTTCACCCCAGCCCAATGCAGGTAAAAGCACATCTGCATATATTGCTGTGTCTGTGTCTTTGCAAATATCCGACACCACTACAAACTCGCATTGCTCTAAGGCACGTTTGACTTGATCTGCATCTGGCAAGCTAACTACAGGATTAGTAGCCATAATCCAGATGACTTTTATTTTGCCGCTTTCAACCGCCTGAAACAGATCAACCGCTTTTAATCCCGCTTTATTGGCAATAAATGGACTTTGCCAAAACGCTTGTACTAATGCCTGATGCGCTGTGTTATCGACATCTAAGTGCGCAGCCAGCATATTGGCTAAGCCGCCAACCTCGCGGCCACCCATTGCATTGGGCTGACCTGTCATAGAAAAAGGCGCTGCACCTAATTTTCCGATTTTGCCAGTCAGCAAATGGCAGTTAATAATACTGTTGGCTTTGTCTACACCGCGCGAAGACTGATTAACCCCCATCGAAAATAGCGACATAACTTTGTCAGTTTGCGCAAATTTTTCAAAAAATAGCTGTAATTTTTCTAAAGAAATACCTGTACGCTCCGCAACTGCTGTCATAGAAGCTTCTGTTTTACTTTGCTCCAGCGCTTGCGCCAAACCTTGAGTATGTTTGGTGATAAAATCTACATCACTATGATTATTTTGTACTAAATACTGCAGCAAACCGTTGAACAGTGCGACATCTTGCCCCGGTAAAATTGGCAAATGCAAATCTGCAGCCTCACAGGTACTGGTAAAGCGCGGATCAATGACCACCACGAACAAATCACGTTCTTCTTTGGCTTTCATAATGCGCTGATACAGCACGGGATGGCACCATGCTGTATTGGATCCGACCAGCACCACCATATCTGTATGCTCAAAGTCTTCATAGCTTGCTGGTACAAGGTCTTCACCAAATGCACGCTTATGTGCCGCCACAGCCGATGACATGCAAAGCCGTGAATTGGTGTCAATATTTGCAGTACCTAAATAGCCTTTGACAAATTTGTTAACGGCATAGTAATCCTCCGTCAGCAGTTGGCCCGACACATAAAAAGCGATGCTTTCACGTCCGTAAAGATCTATACATTGCTGAAATTTTTCGGCAATCAGTGCTGTTGCTGTGTTCCAATCTGTAGCCTGACGAGTATGAAATGGTGATGTTTGACGCCCAAGCATCGGCTGTAAAACACGTGTTTCTAATCCAATCGTATCGGCTAAGTTACTGCCTTTAATGCACAGCTTGCCATAGTTTGATGGATGGTTCGCATCGCCAGTCACGCTCACTTTTTGCCCTAAAGCTGTCTGTTCAACTGTTGCGCTCACGCCGCAGCCGACACCGCAATATGGACAAGTGGTTTGCGTTGTTTTAATTTTATTTTCTGTGGAGCTATGCAGTTCCACTATCGGGATGCTATTCACTTCTGCTGGCTCCTTTTCCAAACTTTTTTAAACACTTAACACGCTCAAATCGGTGTCTTTTCATTTACGTTTATATTTAAAGGTCAACATTCGGTTCGACCTACTTTTCTTTAGAGAAAAGTAGGCAAAACCATTGTCATCCGCTGAACTCGTCCACTACCGGCTTCTAACAGATGTATTGCAAATACATGACTATTCATCTGCAATCCTGCCTTAAACAACAGCGGATGACGTTATCGCGTATCCAATGAAGATTTAAATCTTGTATCTTTTTTTATCAGGGCGATTCCGTTACCCTGCTTTCTTTAATGCAAAATCCTTACCAAACAGCAATTTGTTTCGGATACTTGAAATTGGAGTTTGATCTGAAATCAATTCTGCATACCATGCCCCGTCTTCAGTATCGCCAAACAGCACAGCACCAATCACTCTATCTTTTTGAATAATAATGCGTTTATAGATTTGGCGTTTTTCATCATTCAAAATAATGTCTTCAAAATCATCCAACGGTTCAAAGTTACCTGCAGAAAAAACATCACAGCCGCTGACTTTTAACTGCGTCGGAACCGTAGGCGCTTTGAAGGTTAAGCTGCCATGTTCGGCCAAATGCGATGCACAAATGAATGCCTGTCCCCAAAGCGGTTCAACTAAACCGAAAGTTTGGCTTCGGTGTTCAATACATTCACCCACCGCATAAATACTCGGATCAAAAGTTTGCATGGTGTCATTCACCATGACACCGCGGCCGCAGCGCAGTCCTGCACTTTGCGCAAGCTCAATATTCGGACGAATACCCACCGCAAAAACCACAAGATCTGCATCTAAAACAGTACCGTCTTGCAAACGAAGCTGCTTCACATGGCCATCTTCACCCATCAACTCTTGGGTATTTGCTGCGGTCATGATTTTTATACCTTTTTGTTCAATCGCATGATTGAGCATTAAGCTGGCTTTTTCATCTAACTGACGGTCCATAATACGATCCATCAAATGCAGTACTGTGACATTCATGCCACGCTGTTTCAGGCCATACGCAGCCTCTAGGCCAAGTAAACCGCCGCCAATCACCACTGCATTTTGCTTAGATTTACAGTAATCCAGCATGCGGTTTACATCATAAATATCACGGAAGCTGAGAACACCTTTTAAGTCAGTTCCCGGTATTGGCGGAATAAACGGCTTAGAACCTGTCGCTAAAATCAGACGGTCATAATCGATGACCAAGCCTTTTTCTGTGTATACCTGCTTACGCGGACGGTCTATGCGTACCGCCGCATCACCTGCTACAAAACGGATATTTTTGTCTTTATACCAAGCATGTGAGTGCAGCATGATATCTTCAATGGTTTTATCACCTGAAAGCACAGGTGAAAGCATAATTCGGTTGTAATTACCCCAAGGTTCTTCGCCTATGACTGTAATTTCATAACGCTCTGGCGCCATATCCAGCAGATCTTCTAAGCAACGCATACCTGCTAAGCCATTGCCGACCATAACAAGTTTCATCAACTCAGACGATGGCGCGTTATTGGTAATATAGGTTTTTTGAGCAGTTGGACTAATCAGCACACGGCCATTTTCAATTTTGCTTGGAAAAACCAAGAGTTTTTGGTCTTTATCTTCTAAGCAGCGTCCAGTAGCAAGGCTGAAATGCTGTTTATAAATGGGTGATGCAACAACACGTTCACCCTGCAAGTCACCAATAATACCGCGGGACATAACATAGGCTTGGCTAAATGGGTCTTGATTGCTCAGTGCATAAACCCGCTTTTCTTCACCGACACGGAATATCGCAATTTGCTGATTTTCAATCAGTGCGCCCACACCTGTATTTGGCGTAATATCTTCTAATGCACAAACATCAAACCAGTCTAAATCATTCATTTCTTTTAAAATTGTCATATTCTTCATCCTTTTTTAAACTTCTTTTAGTTCACCATCTTTCGTTTCCGCTTTAACGAGAAACCGAATAAGGATGTAAATCAAATAAAAGAAGTTTTAAATTCGTTTTTCTCTTAAGCTTCAACCACTGGAATGCGTGACGAATCGCGTTCAGCTTCTGTTTTGGGTCTGATTTGACCGCGAACGGATGCAAACTGAATATGCGGATCATTTTGCTGTTCTGCTTTTGCATTCACGAAAGTCACAAAGCGTTTACGTACTTCAGGATCTTCTACAGCAGTACGCCATTCATCTTGATATGTACCCACAACATGGCTCATACGGCGTTCAAGTTCACCCGCTACGCCAAGCGAATCATTCACAACGACATCTTTCAGGTAATCTAAACCGCCTTCCATGTTGTCGCGCCATACAGAAGTACGCTGCAAACGGTCTGCTGTTTGAATGTAGAACATAAAGAAACGGTCAATGTATTTGATCAATGTTTGCGTATCTAAGTCAGAAGCCAATAATTCTGCATGACGCGGTTTCATACCGCCGTTACCGCATACATAAAGGTTCCAGCCCTTTTCTGTCGCAATCACGCCAACATCTTTACTTTGCGCCTCAGCACATTCACGGGTACAGCCCGACACAGCCATTTTCAGTTTGTGCGGTGAGCGAAGGCCTTTGTAGCGGTTCTCTAAAAAAATCGCCAAGCCGACTGAATCGTCCACGCCATAACGGCACCAAGTACTGCCGACACAAGATTTCACCGTACGCAGTGATTTGCCGTAGGCATGGCCAGACTCAAACCCAGCAGCAATCAATTTTTCCCAGATTTCAGGCAGTTGATGCACTTGTGCACCAAACATATCAACACGCTGACCGCCTGTAAGTTTGGTATATAGACCATATTCTTTGGCAATTTGACCCACGGCAATTAATCCATCCGGAGTAACTTCACCGCCCGCCATACGCGGTACAACCGAATATGAACCGTCTTTTTGAATATTGCCGAGGTAGTAGTCATTACTGTCTTGCAGGCCCGCATGGCTCGGTTTAAGTACAAAGTCATTCCAGCATGAAGCTAGGATATTGGCTGCCGTCGGTTTACAGATATCACAGCCTAAACCATGGCCATGCTGTTGAATCAGGTCATCAAAGGTTTTGATTTCGTTCACACGTACCAAGTGATAGAGCTCTTGGCGTGAATAAGCAAAGTGTTCACATAAATGGTTATTTACAGTTACACCTTGACGCTGAAGCTCCGATTTAAGTACTTGAGTGACTAATGGCGCACAGCCGCCGCAAGCTGTTGCAGCTTTAGTACATTTTTTCAATGCGCCTAAAGAGGTCGATCCGTCTGCAATGGCTGAACAAATATCTGCTTTAGAGACGTTGTTACATGAACAAATCGTTGCGCTGTCTGGCAGCAGATCGACACCGCTTCCGCCCGATTTACCTGCAGATTGTGCATAACCAGGCATGATTAGGCTTTCTGGGCTTTCTGGAACTTCTAAGCCATTCAGCATCATTTGCAGCAGGTCATTGTATTCTTTAGCACAGCCCACCAATACTGCACCTAGCAGCTTAGTTTTCTCTGCATTCACGACAATTTTTTTATAAACCTGAGCTGCTTCATCTGCATAGAAATAACTTAAAGAATTTGGTGTCATTGCATGCGCATCGCCAACAGATGCAACATCAACACCCATCAGTTTCAGCTTGGTGCTCATATCTGCACCAGCGAAAAGCGTGCAGTTTTGTTCCATCACATGCTTTGCTGCAATACGCGCCATGTCATAGCCCGGTGCAACTAAGCCATAAATTTTATTCTGCCAAAGCGCACATTCACCAATGGCATAAATGTCAGGGTTTGAAGTTTGGCAATAATCGTTAATCGCAATACCGCCACGTTCACCAATCGCTAGACCGCTTTGGCGCGCTAATTCATCGCGCGGGCGGATACCTGCAGAGAATAAGATGATATCGGTTTCCAGTTCAGAACCATCACCAAACTTCATCACGTGCTTCGCATTTGCACCATCTTCGATGCAAGATGTCGCTTTTTGCGTATGGACTTTAACACCTAGATTTTCAATTTTAGAGCGTAAAACTTTACCGCCTAGATCATCAATCTGAACTGCCATTAAGCGTGGTGCAAATTCAACAACATGGGTTTCTAAGTTTAAATCACGCAGCGCTTTTGCTGCTTCTAAACCCAATAAACCGCCGCCGATCACCACACCTGTTTTAGCATTGAAGCTTGCGGCACGGATGGCATCCAAGTCTTCAATGGTACGGTACACAAAGCAGTTTTCACGCTCATTGCCTGGAATTGGCGGCACAAATGCATATGAACCTGTTGCGAGCACCAGCTTGTCAAAAGAAAGAATATCACCGTGATTGGTCGTGACCGTTTTATTACGCTGATCAATTTCAACCGCTTTGGTGCTCAGGCGTAAATCTATACCGTATGCATCAGCAAAGTCGCTGCGGCACAGGGTTAAGTCTTTCGCTGACTTGCCGCTGAAGTATTCAGTTAAATGCACACGGTCATAAGCAAGACGCGGCTCTTCAGCTAAAATGGTTAATTCAACATCATCACCTGCGTGTTCCAGTACAGATTCGATAAACTTGTGGCCAACCATGCCATGACCAATCATGATGATTTTCATATTCTTTCTCCGTAATATTTTCTTTTGCACAGCCTAAGCCTCTATACGCTTAGGCTGCTATTTGTATTAGTTTTGAACTTCAGCTAGATTTCTTTCATTCACAGCTTGTTCAAATAAGCGCTGTTCTTTTTCTTTATGCTCTACAGAGAAGCGGATCATCAGTACACAGCTTGCAGCAATCACCACCAAACCGCCAAGCACCATCAGCGTGGTTTGAATATCCAACATGCCTTTAAGCAAGAATCCTGCAGCTACCGCACCAACGTTACCGCCTGCGCCGATAATGCCTGCCACGCCGCCTAAAGCATCACGGTCAATGAATGGCACCAAGGCATAGGTTGCGCCGCACGCCATATGGGTGAAGAGCGCAAAGACTGTCATGGCAAGAATGGCGAAGATTGGCGTGCTCATTTGCGAGAACAGTATTAAAAACAGTCCTTCTAGCAGAATCATCGCAAACAGAACTTTGGTACGGCCATCCAAGCCTTTGGTAGTCGCGACTTTGTCTGAAACAATGCCGCCGAGCGCGCGGGCAAACAGTGCCAATAGACCGAAGATCCCTGCTGCCATACCCGCTTCTTTTAATCCAAATTGGAAGTTGTCGACGTAATACAGCGCAATAATGTTGTGAATAAAGATTTCTATACCAAAGCAAGCTGCATAAGCGCCAAATAAAATCCATACGCGATAGTTACGTGCAGCGTGCATGAGAATGGCTACACCGCCTTTTTTATCTGAACCGACTGCAACGCCTTGTTCACGCAGTTCTTTAAAGTTGCCTTGCGGGCAGTCTTGGGTAAATTTCCAATACAGCGCGCCTACGATCAACATCATCACACCAGGAACGATTAACGCTATGCGCCAGCCCATCGCTTGCTCTACACCAAACATAACGAGTGCGCCAAGCAATAAAGGCATGAGGGCTTGAGTTGCACCGCCGCCGGCATTACCCCAGCCTGCTGTTGCCGCATTGGCTGTCCCCACCACATTAGGCGCAAACATAATGCTAGTGTGGTATTGCGTGATGACAAAGCTTGCGCCGATCGCACCGATCAGCAAGCGGAAGAAAAGAAAAGATTCATAGCTATTCGCAGATGCAACCCCAAAGACTGGGATGCTGCCGACAATTAATAATGCTGTATATGTTTTACGCGGGCCGTATTTATCACATAAAGGCCCAACGATCAGACGAACTAAAATGGTGATTGCAACCGCAGCAATATTAATATTAGCGATTTGGTCTTTTGTTAGATTAAATTCACCTGCAATCACTGGCATCAAAGGCGCACAGGCAAACCATGCAAAGAAGCAAACAAAGAATGCGAGCCAACTCATGTGGAAGGCCTGCATTGCTGCTGAAGAAAAATTAAATAGACTTATTTTTGTGGCTTTTTTGGCATTTAAATTTGAAGACATAACCTTCTCCTGACTGAACTGAACGCATGAATTACTCGGTTATGTCGCTAACACATAACAGAGTCGATCAGAACGGACGTCGTTGGCCGTCTAACAAATTTTTAGAGTCTTCATTGACTCAACAAGTATTAAGCACGAGCCATGCCAAGTTTTTATTTTCGACTTCAATTCATCTTTACATTGCGGCTTTGAACGCCGACTTGTCAGAAATTAAGCGAATTAAGGTAAATAGATAGTCAATGTGCCTATAGAGATGCAGCTAAATGTTCAAGCGTGGTTCAGCCCTGCACAAGATCAGTGCATGGAAATGGTTCAATTTAAAAATGCGCACATAACTATGCTCAAACATAGAAGCAGATTTATATTTTGTATTGCCTTTAGATTTGGCATTTAATTTGCTTAGCAAGCTCAATACGTATTTGTTTGGCTCTGTCTGAGCGTTTGCATGCCAAAACTAAAAATAGCCCTGATTGATGATGATCAAGAACGCGCTGAATTTATTCAAGCCTCATTAATTCAGCATGACTTTGATGTGGTCGCCAGTTTTATGATTGATCATTTAAATATGTCATATCTGCAAAATATTCAGGCAGATGTGATTTTATTGGATATGGATCATCCGCATCGCGATGTCATTGAAAGCTGTGTCAGCCAATTTGACTTACCGACTGTTCTATTCACTAAAAATTCGAGTCTCGAAATTATCCGAAGCGCGATTGATGCGGGTGTGACAGCATATATTGTCGATGGTATTGACCCTGCACGTTTGAATAGCATTTTAGAAATTTCGATTGAACAATATAAAAAGCATAAAAAACTACTGAATGATTTGGCTGAAACCAAGTGCAAACTGGCCGATCGAAAAGATATTGAAAAAGCCAAAGTGCTTTTAATACAAATGCATGGTTTAACCGAAGATCAAGCATTTAATTTACTGAGAAAAAATGCCATGAGTCACCGTATGACAATGGGTGAAATGGCGCGTCGGCTGCTTGATGCGCAAGCGTTGTTACAGTCTCAATTTAAGGAATAAACCATGCAAAAGCTTGAAAAAACAGATATTCAATTGGGCTATATTCCTTTACTCGACTGTGTTGCTTTGCTCTGGGCAGAACATCAAGGATATTTTGCTGAACAAGGGTTAAATGTCACACTGACTCAAGAACCGTCTTGGGCAAGTTTACGCGACCGTCTAGCTTTTGGTTTTTTAGATGCTGCCCATTGCTTATCGGCCATGCTGCCTGCGTCTGTGACGGGTAAAGACCATCTCGGCATTCCCTTACAAACCTCTCTTACACTCAGTACTAATTGTGCTTATATTAGTTTGAGTCAAAAGCTGTGCTATGAATTAAATATCCATGCTTTGGATCTTCCAAAAAATTCAGCAGAGAAAATCGTATCTGCGGTAAAACAGAATCAAACGATTCAGTTGGCGCATGTTTTTCAGCATTCGATTCATCATTATATTCTAAGAGAATGGCTGGCACTTGCAGACACAGAAATTGCTCAAACGCAAACGTTTTCAACTTTACCACCGCCTTATATGGTCGAAGCAATATCAACGCAACGAATTGATGTATTCTGTGTCGGAGAGCCGTGGAATACGCAAGCTGAAATACAAGGCTATAGTCGTATTATCGTCAATAGCCAAGATATTATTGATCATATTCCAGATAAAGTTTTGGCTTTTACCCATGATTGGGCAGAAAAACATCCTAATACCTTAAACGCAATCAATCTTGCCATCCAAAAAGCCCAAAACGATCTGCTTCAACAAACGCATTTTTCTGAAATATTTTCTTTGTTAAAGCAATATCACATCATCCGTTTTGATTGTTCTGAGCAGATTCACGTCGAGGCTTTTCATCGGATCAAAAGAATCATTCAAAATTTTGGCAAGAGCCAAGCGCCACAAACGTCAGATTTTGAATGGATGATTCAAAAAATGCAGCAATATGATCAATTGAATATTGAAGATGAAAAGGTTTTTGAAATAGCTCAGTCTTGTATTTATCAGGATGCTTTGGGCTGAAGTGATTGATATTCCATAAGACCCTATCATCTGAATAATGGATCTTGTGTTACATCGACCATGAAACCTTGACTTAGTTATGCATCTGCATCGATGGCGCGCAGATCGATATTTTCTTCAACAAAGACTTCACGAATGCAATCCAGTATCTTTGGAATGTAATTACTATGATCCATATTGCGCACCGACAAAGAGATTGGACTATAGGCTTCCAAATCTAAGATTGGGATATACATCAAATTTTTCATGCCAATATCACTGGCACTTTCAGGGATCAGAGAAATACCCTCTCCCGACGCCACCAAGCCCAAAGCCATATGAATTTCACGCACTTCGGTTAAATGTTTAGGTACAAGTCCTAATTCGGTAAAAATGGATTGGATAAGGGTAGAAAAATTCGGTTTAGGTGTTGTTGGATAGGCAAAAATTGGTTCATCTAAAATTTGAGAAAGATAAATGCCTTTGTCTTTAAATTCAGCCAAATGATGATTTTTATGAATAGCTAAACGTAGCGCTTCTTTTCTTAATAAAACACGTTTAATGGACGGATCGGTTAATCGAAGTCGTCCAAAACCAATATCGATTCGACCGGTTTTTAAGGCTTCAATCTGATCGCGTGTACCACATTCTATGAGTTCAACATGAATATCTGGGTTACGTTGTCGAAATAGATAAATAATTTGCGGCAATAATGCGTATAAAAGCGAACTGACATAACCAATGCGGACAGTTTTATCGACGGCATTAATCCGTTGTGCCATGGTTGTGGCCTGGGCGGTATGCGTCAATATCTGCACAGCATGCTCATAAAAGAACATACCTGCTTCTGTGGTTTTCACGGGTCTAGAACCACGCTCAAACAAGGTAATCCCCAGCTCTTCTTCAAGTTTTTGAATTTGGCGGCTCAAAGGCGGCTGAGCAATACATAATTTTTCTGCTGCCTTGGTAATACTTTGCTCTTCAACCACGGTGACAAAGTAACGTAAGTGCCTTAATTCCATTTATATACCTTTTAAGTATCTAAAAATACCAAAATCGCTCTAGTTAAAGATATTACATTAAATTAGGGTATATAAATAGTTGGATAGATAAGAAATACGCAAGATGTATAAGTCGATTGAAACCCTGCTCGTGGAAATCCCAACAATCCGTCCGCACAAGATGGCTGTTGCAACCATGCAAACGCAAACCCTTGTTTTGATTAAAATCACTACCGAAGATGGTTATATCGGTTGGGGTGAAGCGACGACGATTGGCGGTCTAGGCTATGGTGAAGAAAGCCCTGAAAGCATTCGTACCAATATTGAAACTTATTTTAGTCCTTTACTGAAAACCCTCACTGGTTTGAATGTTGCTCAAACCATGCAAGCCATTAAACGTAATATTAACGGCAATCGCTTTGCTAAATGTGCCATTCAAACGGCGCTACTCGATATTTTGGCGCAGCGTTTAAATTTGCCTTTAAGCGAAGTATTGGGCGGGCGCTTACGTGACAGCTTACCTGTTCTTTGGGTACTTGCGTCTGGCAATACAGAAAAAGACATTGCCGAAGCACAAAAAATGATTGCGGCAAAACGACATAATATTTTCAAACTTAAAATCGGTTCACGCCCCGTTGAAGCTGATGTTGAGCATGTATTAGCCATAAAAAAAGCGTTAGGTTCGGACATTTCTATTCGTGTGGATGTCAACCGTGCATGGTCTGAACTAGATGCCATTAAAGGCATTCAATTGTTACAAGATGGTGGTGTTGATCTGATTGAGCAGCCTTGCGCGATCGATAACATTGACGCGATGCGCCGTTTAACTCGTCGTTTTGATATAGCCATTATGGCAGATGAATCACTGATGGGTCCGCAAACGGCATATCAACTTGCGCGGCACAATTCTGCATCTGTTTTTGCAGTCAAAGTTGCACAGTCTGGCGGTTTAATCGAAGGCTGTGAGGTTTCTAAAATCGCCAAACTTGCGGGTATCGATTTATATGGTGGAACCATGCTTGAAGGCCCTGTGGGCACTATTGCATCGGCACATGCATTTTCTACATTTGACAATTTAGCTTATGGCACAGAGCTTTTTGGTCCATTGCTGCTAACTGAAGAAATTTTAAAAACCCCACTTCAATATCAAGATTTCGAACTCAAGATTCCGACCACAGCGGGTTTAGGGATTGAAATTGATGAAAACAAAATTGATGACTTACGTCGCAAATAACATTTAGCTAGGAGTGAGAAATGCTTTTCCAAGTACGCATGGATGTCAATATTCCATTAGATATGCCAGTCGAAAAAGCCAATGAAATTAAAGCTGTAGAAAAAGCTTATTCACAAGATCTACAACGTAAAGGCAAATGGCGTCATATCTGGCGCATTACCGGTCAATATTCAAATATCAGTATTTTTGATGTTGAAAGCAATGAAGAGCTACACAACATTTTACAAGGATTGCCCCTTTACCCGTATATGAATATTGAAGTTATGGCTTTAAATCGTCATCCTTCTTCTGTTCGTAGTGATGACAGCTGATGCGATTGGATTCCAATTGTGTAGCACATAGTTGGAATCCATTTTCTGCATTTTTAAGTTTGTAAATATTTGAAATAAAAGATTATCTGCCTTGCATGACTGAAGTGGTTAGTCAGGTAAATAGTTTTATCGTTCTTGATGAAGGATCGTAGCATGATTGATAAAAGTACCGCTTCCTTAACAGAAGCACTTTCTCAAATTAAGGATGGATCAACCATTATGATTGGCGGTTTCGGTACGGCTGGTCAGCCTGCTGAACTGATTGATGGATTGATAGAACTTGGCATCAAAGATCTCATCATCGTCAACAACAATGCAGGTAATGGTGACTATGGACTGGCTAAATTACTCAAAGCTGGTGCTGTCCGTAAGATGATTTGTTCTTTCCCTCGCCAATCCGACTCTTGGGTGTTCGATGAATTATATCGTGCAGGAAAGATAGAACTTGAGCTTGTACCACAAGGTAATTTGGCTTGCCGTATTCAGGCTGCAGGTATGGGGTTGGGTCCAATTTATACACCAACTGGTTTCGGTACGTTGCTGGCAGAAGGCAAACCTACACTCAATTATGAAGGCAAAGATTTTGTCCTCGAAAATCCAATTAAAGCTGATTTTGCTTTAATCAAAGCACATCAGGGCGACCGCTGGGGCAACTTGGTTTACAACAAATCAGCGCGTAATTTTGGCCCCATTATGGCCATGGCGGCAGATGTGACGATTGCTCAAGTCTCAGAAGTGGTTGAACTTGGTGCATTGGACCCAGAGCACATTATTACCCCTGGCATTTTTGTACAACATGTTGTGGCTGTTCAACCTGCACAGCTTGAGCAATCTGCATAAATCACGTGAGGAAAGAACCATGAGCTATACCAAATTAACCCGTGATCAAATTGCAGAACGTGTTGCACAAGATATTCCAGATGGTGCTTATGTCAATTTAGGCATTGGCTTACCCACTAAAATTTCAAATTATTTACCAACAGATAAAGATGTTTTTCTACATTCAGAAAATGGCCTTTTAGCGTTTGGTCCTCCTCCGGCTAAAGGCGAAGAAGACCCTGAATTAATTAATGCAGGAAAAGAGTTTGTCACCATGCAAACGGGCGGCTGCTTTTTTCACCATGGCGACTCTTTTGCCATGATGCGTGGCGGTCATTTAGATATTGCAGTACTAGGCGCTTTTCAGGTTGCCCAAAATGGTGACTTGGCAAATTGGCATACTGGTGCGCCAGATGCAATTCCTGCTGTAGGTGGTGCAATGGATTTGGCTGTTGGGGCGAAAAAAGTCTTTATTACTACAGACCATGTGACCAAAAAAGGTGAACCGAAAATTGTCGCTGAGTTGTCATATCCTGCCACAGGCCTGCAATGTGTCGATCGTATTTACACAGATTTGTGCGTCATTGATGTGACGATTGAAGGTTTGAAAGTGATTGAAAAAGTCGAGGGCTTGAGCTTTGACGAATTACAGTCAATGACAGGTGCGAAGCTGATTGATGCGACAGCTTAAAGCAAAAAGTCCCTCCTTGATTAAAGGAGGGATTTAGGGAGGATTAATTTAAAAAATTAACTTCCTGTAAATCCCTCCCAACCTCCCGTTAAAAGGGAGGAGCTGAGTTTTTTAGGATTTATAAAATGAAAAATGCCTATATTATTGATGCAATCCGTACACCTTTCGGTCGCTATGCGGGCGGTTTAGCAGCAGTACGTACCGACGACCTAGGTGCCTTACCTATTAAGGCACTGATGCAGCGAAATCCAAGTATTGCTTGGGAGTCTGTCGATGACGTGATTTACGGCTGTGCGAACCAAGCCGGTGAAGATAACCGTAATGTTGCACGAATGTCGTCGCTACTTGCAGGTGTACCTTTTCAAGTTCCTGCTACAACTGTAAACCGACTTTGTGGTTCATCACTTGATGCAATTGCGATGGCAGCCCGTGCAATTAAGGCAAATGAAGCAGACTTAATTATTGCCGGTGGTGTAGAAAGTATGTCCCGTGCGCCCTTTGTTATGGGTAAATCGGAAAGTGCTTATGGACGCAGCCAAAAGATTGAAGACACCACCATGGGCTGGCGTTTTATCAATCCAATACTCAAACAAATGTATGGCGTGGAAACCATGCCTCAAACTGCTGAAAATGTGGCAGAACAATTCAATATTAACCGTGCTGATCAAGATGCTTTTGCCTTAGAAAGTCAGCGCCGTACAGCTGCTGCACAAGCCAATGGTTTTTTTGAGAAAGAAATCATCTCTGTAATCATTCCACAGCGTAAAGGCGACCCACTGATAGTCGATACAGATGAGCATCCACGCGCATCGACGACAGCAGAAGGCTTAGCAAAACTCAAACCTGTGGTGAAAGCAGATGGTACGGTAACTGCGGGCAATGCTTCAGGGATCAATGATGGTGCGGCTGCACTACTGATTGCTTCAGATGATGCTGTTAACAAATTTAAGTTAAAGCCACGAGCCAAAATTATTGCGGCAACGGTGGTGGGTGTTGAACCCAAAATCATGGGCTTTGGTCCTGCGCCTGCCATCAAAAAGCTATTAGCTCAAACAGGTCTAAGCCTTGAACAAATGGATGTGATCGAGCTGAATGAAGCTTTTGCGGCTCAAGCCTTAGCGGTTACCCGTGAACTAGGTTTAGAAGATGGCGCTAAACATGTCAATCCAAACGGTGGCGCTATTGCTTTGGGGCATCCTTTAGGTGCATCTGGAGCTCGTTTAGTGACGACTGCGTTAAATCAACTTGAGGCAATTTCAGGTCAATATGCCCTCTGTTCGATGTGCATTGGTGTCGGTCAAGGCATCGCTTTGATTATTGAACGTGTTTAATCCTCAATAAAAGTCCTCCTTCTTATAGGGGGATTTAGGGGATTTATAAAATTAAGGATTCAAAATATGCCTACATTCATATCCAATGATGCTTTGATTAATTACGCAACTTTTGGTGACCACACACAACCTGCGATTGTCTTTTCTAATTCTTTAGGCACAAAGTTCAGCATGTGGAAGCCTCAGATAGAGGCGCTGCAGCAGGATTATTTTGTCATTTGTTATGATACACGTGGTCATGGTGCATCTTCTGCCCCTCAAGGGCCTTATAGCCTTGATAAATTGGGTACAGATGTCATCCATTTATTGGATCATTTAAATATTCAACAGGCCACATTTTGTGGAATATCGATGGGTGGTTTAACAGGTCAATGGCTTGCAATACATCATCCTGAACGCTTTAACCATGTCATTGTATGCAATACCGCTGCAAAAATTGGGCAAGAATCAGCTTGGAATGAACGTGCACAGTTAGTCCGTCAACAAGGTCTGAAACCAATTGCAGAAACGGCAGCATCACGATGGTTTACAGAACCCTTTATCCAAAGTAACACGGCAACTGTACAATCTTTGAGTAACGACCTCGGAGCTGGCAGCCCAGAAGGTTATGCAAGTTGTTGTGAAGCTTTGGCTAAAGCGGATTTACGCAATGAAATCTCGTCTATTCACGTACCTGTATTAATTATTGCAGGTCAACAAGACCCCGTAACCACAGTTGCAGATGGTCAATTTATGCAAGAACACATTGCAAATAGCCAATTATTTGAAATTAATGCATCGCATATTTCAAACATTGAACAGCCAGATGCATTTAATCAGGCTTTGCAGAATTTTATACAGCAATAATAAGCAGCTGAACAAATTCAATGTAATGTTATTAAAATAGAGCCTTACCATTGTGCAGGGCTTTATTTCGTTTGAAGACTTATACTCTCGCTAATGGAGGTGGTATCGATGATCTTGCTGTGCAATTAGTAGACTTGAAAAATAGGCATATAAATGCTTATTGCCTGCAGCATTGCGGAAATTGGTTTGTGGATTCCAGAATTTTAAAGTTATAGCTTAAAGAAAAAATATCAAGGCGCAAAAGTATGGACATCTCTTTCATACGAAAAAATAAAGACCGTATTGCAGGCCCAAGCTTTAATGAATAATTATACTTTATCTAGAAAATTAACATTAAAAGCACTCCATAAATGAATATTGATATTGAAAAAGACCGAAGTATTGGAGTCCTTCGGTCTAAACTTTTAACTCCACTCATTCCACATAGGCGTTTAAGCCCATATATTGAAGAATAGTTTGAAGAATAATCCCATGAAATTTTAAGCTGCAGGATGATTGAGTTGATCAATGATACCTTGTGCAGCCAATTCATTTAATTCAGCTTCAGTTTTAAATTGGGACAAAATTTCGATTGTGTGCTGCCCTAACTGCGGCGGTGCATGACGGTATTCTACAGGCGTATCAGATAATTTCATCGGTGATCCAATCACTTTAAAATCATGATTTAAAGCATGTGGAATATTCACCACCATTTGACGATGTTGAATTTGCGGTTCATTTAATGCGTCTTCTACAGAGTTGATTACACCCACAGGCACTTTTACCGCATGAATCGCATCGACCCAAACTTGAGCATCTTGAGTCAGAAAATAGGCACTCAATAATGGAATTAATTCCTCACGGTGCTTCACTCGATCTTGATTACGTAAATAGTTTGGTTGATCTAACAGTTCTGTATAGCCAATCGCAATACACAAGTCTTTAAATTGCTTATCATTACCACAGGCAATAATAAATTCCTTATCTTTGGCTTTAAAGGTTTGATACGGCACAATATTCGGGTGATTATTTCCCATACGCTTGGGTGCTTTACCCGAGGTCAAATAGTTCATACCTTGATTGGCTAGCGCCGCCACCTGTACATCGAGTAATGACATATCAATATATTGACCACGTCCAGTATGTTGCCGTGCTAACAATGCCGCCTGAATTGCAATCGTTGAGTACAGTCCGGTCTGAATGTCGACCACAGCGACTCCCACCTTTTGTGCGCCACCACCGATTACATCATCAGATTCACCAGTAATACTCATCAGACCTGACATGCCTTGAATAATAAAGTCATAGCCTGGTTCTTCCGCACGTGGACCATCCTGACCAAAACCTGTAATTGAGCAATATACGATATTGGGATTTAGTGCACTGAGCGATGCATAATCCAAACCATATTTGGCAAGTGAGCCTGCTTTGTAGTTTTCAATCACGACATCTGCAGTTTGGGCAATTTCACGGACTAGGGCTTGCCCTTCTTCACTGGCGATATCAATGGCTACAGAATATTTATTGCGGTTCGCACATTGGTAATAGCCTGATTCTTTCGTCGCTTGACCTTGCTGATTTGGCATCCAGGGTGGTCCCCACATGCGGGTATCATCCCCGACTTTAGGACGCTCAATTTTGATTACCTCTGCACCTAAATCAGCCAATATTTGACCGCACCAAGGACCTGCCAAAACACGGCTTAAGTCCAATACACGAATTCCTTTTAATGCACCCATAGTTCACTCCAGATGTGCCATAGTATTGAGCTATGGCACAGATCTTTTAATTATTTTACTGTTGCAGTTTTTGCAGATGCTTTTTGTTCTGCATCAGCAACATATGTATCTACACTTGCCAGTTTTTCTTTTTCCGCATCTGAAGAAAGTGATGCTTGCTGGGGATCATATTGACGTTCACGAATGAACAAGCCCGGAATAACACCTGCAATAAAGTACGCAGCACCCATTACAATAAAGGCCATGGTGAATGATCCGCCAGCGGCAATCATACCAATGGTTGCTGGTGCTATGGCTGCGCCTAAACGTCCCATATTGTAAGCACCGCCAATAGCCGTACCGCGTACATCCGTCGAGAAGCTTTCTGCCATATAAGTTGCATTTACACCGTATGGAATACCGTATAGGAAACCGAAAGTTACGAGTAAATAGGCGATGTTGGTTGGTGTGTTATAGAAAATGATGATCGGTAAGAATGCTGCCGTAGCTACCGTACCAAACACAAAGGTAATACGACGTCCGAACCTGTCAGCGGCATAGCCTGCTAAAATTTTACCCAAAATCATGGCGGTATATGCACCTACCATATAGCCAGTCATGGCTTTAAAGTTCATGCTGAGTTCAGTTTCTAAATACGTTGGCATCCAGTTGTTGACACCGTAATAACCGAATTGTAGAAATGCAGCGGTCGACATCCAAAAGAAGAACATTTTACGATGATTGGTATGCCCAAAAATACGTTTATAAATACTTTCAGAAGGTGCATTTTGATTGACTGCAGCATGTTGCTGTACAGGTTCAAGTTTTAATTCACGGCGTTTTAGCTGCTCAATTTTTGCTTCCTGCCAAGATTTTGGTTCAGGAACAAAACGCATAAAGATCAGGGCAAAAGCAGCAGGAATAATGGTGACATAAAATAGCATCCGCCAGCCGTGATCTGGAATAATGGCACCCGCCAGCAGCGTTGCAACGATATAACCCACGGTTTGACCGGTTTGCAAAGTCCCAAGTACCGTTGTGCGGTATTTGGTTGGTACATATTCTGCCATCAGCGTATTACACGCCATGTAAAGAGAACCCAGTCCAAAAGCGCCAATAAAACGTAAAATTAAAAATTGTTCATAGCTTTGTGTAAAGCCTAAGATACAGGTCATGATTGAGAAAAATACGACCGACCAAGCAATAGTTTTCACACGACCGAATTTATCGCACGCCCATCCACCCGAAATACCACCCAGCGCCATCCCTGCTAAAGAAGAACTACCGAGCATTCCGGCTTGAAATGTACTTAAACCAAATTCAGCCTTTAAACTGGTCAGGCTGAATGACAGCAACATGATGTCTACACCATCAATCACCAAAGAAATAAAGGCAAAAATAAAAGCCATTTTCCAAGTGTTGCTGGTAATCCGATGCATCGTGCCCACGTTAGAAGGCAATTTGAGCGTTCCTGCTCCGTTTTGCATTTCGTTATTCATTTCCTTGTTCCTCATTTTCCCAAATGAGTCATCGGCATTCCTATGTCTGCACATTTGCCTTTTTTATTCTTTTTATTTCATCACTGCTCAGGCTATTGCACAGAGTTACAAGAGTGTTTCACGATGAATCCTTTATTGATTAAGTTTATTTTTGCATAAAAAGTCTCTAAGGCACTCTATGCAGAGCACCTTATCGATATATAATTCAATTAGTTACTAAAAGCCGCGATGCCTGTTTGCGCACGACCTAAGATCAGTGCATGTACATCATGCGTTCCTTCATACGTGTTGACGACTTCGAGATTGACCAGATGGCGGGCAACACCAAACTCATCAGAAATGCCGTTACCACCCATCATGTCACGCGCAACACGGGCAATATCTAAAGCCTTGCCACAGTTGTTACGTTTAATGAGTGATGTGCCTTCTACAGCAGCAATGCCTTCATCTTTCATACGTCCAAATCGAAGCGCAGCTTGTAGACCCAAGGCAATCTCAGTTTGCATATCCGCCAATTTCTTTTGAATCAACTGATTCGCAGCTAAAGGTCGGCCAAACTGTTTACGGTCCATAGTATATTGGTGCGCTGTATGCCAGCAGAATTCTGCGGCGCCCATTGCGCCCCAAGCGATACCATAACGAGCACTATTTAGACAGGTAAATGGACCTTTTAAACCACGTACTTCTGGAAAAGCATTCTCTTCAGGGACAAAGACATTGTCCATCACAATTTCACCGGTAATCGATGCACGTAAGCCAACTTTACCGTGAATTGCAGGAGCAGATAGACCTTCCCAGCCTTTTTCTAAAATAAAACCACGAATGTCACCAACATTACCTTCAGGCGATACTTCTTTCGCCCAAACAACAAACACGTCGGCAATTGGGCTGTTGGTAATCCACATTTTTGCACCCGTGAGACGATAGCCACCTTCGACTTTTTTTGCACGAGTAATCATGCTACCTGGGTCAGAGCCATGATCTGGTTCAGTTAAACCAAAACAGCCAATGTATTCGCCTGTTGCCAGCTTTGGTAGGTATTTCTGTTTTTGCGCTTCAGAGCCAAATTCATTAATGGGCACCATCACCAAAGAACTTTGAACGCTGGCCATTGAACGGTAGCCAGAATCAACATATTCAATTTCACGTGCAACGAGACCATAACTAACATAGTTTAGACCTGCGCCGCCGTATTGCTCTGGAATCGTTGGGCCAAGTAAGCCAAGTTCGCCCATTTCTCGGAAAATAGATGCATCGGTTTTTTCATGGCGGAATTGTTCGAGTACACGTGGCTGTAAACGCTCTTGACAGTATGCATGCGCAGTATCGCGAATCATGCGTTCTTCTTCAGTTAATTGCTGTTCCAAAAGAAACGGATCTTGCCAGTTAAATTGTACTTTTGGTTTTTTTACATTGACCATTTGATTCATAGCATCCTCTGCTTTTTCGGGCTTTCTTTGTTTTATTTGATGCTATGTGTGAAAAGTGATTCATTCAAACGATTAATTTGCATGTAGATATGCGCCTTTCGCATACCTGAGCTTTGTTCACAGCGTGTTAAGCACTTTAGCCACTGATTTAAGCGATGGATTGCTTTATTTATAGACTATAGTGGTATATGAAAATCATTCTTATATGCCATTTTGTGATACCTCTCGATAAAAAGGACTTTATCTATGCGGCGTAATATTCCATCATTGCAAAGCTTAATTTGCTTTGAATCTGCTGCAAAACACGCAAGTTATACGCATGCTTCTCAAGAGTTATTTATTACTCAAAGTGCTGTGTCACGCCAAATTCAACAGCTTGAAGAATATTTAGGTGTAATGCTATTTAGCCGAACACGTCACGGTGTCGATCTCACAGAAGCAGGCAAACAATATGCAAAAAGTATTAAACCCTTTTTGCAAGGCATCGAAAAAAGCACCTCAGATATCATGACGCACAAAGGCTTAGGCGGTACTTTAAAGCTGGGCGTTGTGCCAACGTTTGCCACACGTTGGCTGTTGCCAAAATTAAATAAATTAAATGCACAGCATCCTGAAATTACCGTGCATTTGGAAACCAGTACCAAACCTTTTTTGTTTAATGAAAATGTCTTTGACGCAGCTATTTTTGCAGGAACGCAACAGCAAATTGAGCATTGGCCTGGCATTCAAGCGCATTATTTAATGGATGAAGAAGTGGTTCCCGTTTGTTCCCCCAAATTGATTGAAAACAATTTTCCCCATGCGGAAATGACGGATGATCATAGTTTTAATTTAAGTGATGAAGAATTGCTTCGATTACCCTTATTACAGCAAACAACCCGTCCAAGTATTTGGCAAGAATGGTTTCAAGCCCATCAAATTCAGCATCCCAAGCCTTTCGATGGGCAGAGGCATGAATTATTTTCTATGCTTTCTGTTGCAGCCAGTCATGGCATGGGAATGGCACTGATTCCACAAATGCTGATCGAAGCAGAACTGAGAAAAAAAGAATTGGTGATTGCATCAAATAAAAAACTGCACGGTAGCAGAAAGTATTATTTGGTCCACTCGAGTCAAGACAGTTCACCGCAAATACAAAAATTTGTCGATTGGGTGCTACAAGAATTGCATCAGCTGAGTTGAAGTAGTCGCTATATTTTGAGTACAGTAAATTCGCTGCATTATTCGTTCAATACATGTAACCGTACCTAATGGACGCATCAATTAAAATATAAGGCTATAATCTATGCAAAAATTGTGGTGTTTTCAGGTGCCGGCATGAGCGCAGAAAGCGGCATCAATACCTTCCGTGACAGTAATGGTCTTTGGGAGCAGCATCGCATTGAAGATGTGGCCACACCTGAAGCTTGGGCACGTGACCCTGCTTTAGTACAGCGTTTTTATAATGAACGCCGTAAACATATTTTAGCCGCAGAGCCAAATACAGCGCATAAATTGATTGCTGAACTCGATGATTTTTTTGATGTACAAGTCATCACACAAAATATTGATGATCTACATGAACGTGCAGGCAGTCACAATGTACTGCATCTGCATGGCAATATTCGTTACGCTAAAAGCTCTGGCCCTCAGGCGCAATATACGCAGGAAATTTTCCCTATTGAAGGTGCAGATTTAAACTTAGAGACCGACAAATGCCCTGAAGGATATCCTTTACGGCCACATGTAGTCTGGTTTGGCGAAGCAGTTCCTGCCTATGAAGATGCCAGTTTAAGTGTACAAACGGCAGATATTTTTATTGTGATTGGCACGAGTCTGGCTGTCTATCCTGTGGCTGGATTGATTCACGAAATCCCTGCCAACTGCCGTGCATTTCATATCGACCCGAAAGCAGATTATCAGCGTGTACCTGAGCAGTATCAATTGATTAAAGCGGGTGCGAGTGAAGGAATGAAAAAACTTTTTTTGCAATTGGTTGCGCCATAAAAACACATTTTGGCATCAGTATCGATCAAAAAAACTAATATTGCCTGCTTCTTTTGCAGGCTTTTTGCTGTTTATAGCCTATCTAACTTTGCATAAGGCCAATAAAACACGGCATACAAGCGTTTGGCATTCAAATTGCTTAATAGTATTACGTTTTATTAAAAAAGTAATATTGGGGCTTGGTCAGTATGGGTTATGTCGCAAGAGAGCTCAGTCCGAGAAGCAAGCTATTGCTCGGCTTCGGATCATTTTTAATTCCTGTGCTTATTTGGTGTGCAGTGAGTTATTTGCCATTTTTATGGCATCCACAGGTGCAAATTACGCAGTCTGGCAGTGTGTCGTATTTGCAAGTCGATAGCCGTGTAGACAAAGCGGTGTTTTATGCCGAAGCGCAATCTGCGGTCAATGCAGGTTTAGCACCACCTCAAGGTAAACTGGTCAATCCAATCTATTTACCTGCACCGCACGAAGTAGCAAAAGCATTAGTTACGGCTTTTATAACTCCACCTGCCCAACCTGATGCCCCATGGTTTCATCAAAGCTTATGGCACAGTATTAAAATTGTGTTCAGCGCTTTTTTTATTGCCTCTCTCATCGGTATTCCGCTGGGGATTCTTTGCGGTTTTTCTCAAAAAATATCACAACTGACCGAACCCTTTGTTGAGTTTTTCCGCTACTTGCCCGCTCCTGCTTTTGGTGCATTAGCCGTTGCGATTTTAGGCATTAATGATGCACCTAAAATCGCCATTATCGTGATTGGTACGCTGTTTCAGCAAATTCTGATTATTGCCAATACCACACGGATGGTTGACCGAGGCCTGATTGAAGCAGGTTTTACGCTAGGTACCAATAAATTAAAAAGCTTATTTCATGTGGTGATTCCAGCGGCACTACCAGATATTTACCGCGACTTGCGTGTCTTGCTCGGCTGGGCTTGGACCTATCTGATCGTGTCTGAACTGATTGGCACAACATCTGGGATTACGTGGTTTATTACTCAACAAGCGCGTTACCAAAACTTTGACAATGTCTATGCCGCGATCCTCATCATTGGGGTGATTGGTTTGGTGTGCGATGTGGTGCTAATGAAACTCGGTCAAGGTCTATTTAAATGGAAAGCAGGAGCAAAATAATGAACAGCACAGAATTTAATGCCAGCACTTATTTCGATGCAATTTATGCACGCCCTGTCATTTTAGAAGCAAAAAAACTTACACAAAGTTTTAAGCACGGCAAAATTGAACGCACTATTTTAAATCAGTTGGATTTAAAGATTCATAAACGTGAATTTATCTGCGTGATTGGCCCATCGGGTTGCGGTAAATCGACCTTTAGCCGAATTGTGGCTGGACTTGACCCTTACAGTAGCGGTGAATTGCTGGTCGATGGCCAAGCCATTGAAGGCCCAAGCCCTGAGCGTGGCATGGTGTTTCAAGGCTACACGCTTTTTCCATGGAAAACGGTCAAAGAAAATGTGATGTTTGGCCCTTTAATGAAAGGTGCCAGCAATGCCTCGGCTGAATCCAGCGCCCGCGAATGGATTGATATTATTGGTCTAGAAAAATACCAAGATCAGTACCCGCATCAGCTGTCTGGTGGAATGAAACAGCGCGTTGCTATTGCCCGCGCATTGGTCAATGAACCCAAAATATTATTGATGGATGAGCCGTTTGGCGCGCTTGACCCGCATACCCGTCAAAAAATGCAAAAACATTTAATGGATCTTTGGCAAAACATTGATATCACCATCATTTTTGTGACCCACGACATGGATGAAGCCATTTTATTGGCGGATCGTATTGTGGCGCTCAAAGCCAATCCTGGCGAAATTAAAGAAATAATTGAGGTCGATTTACCCCGTCCTCGTAATCCTGAACTCATGCTGAGTCCTGAATTTAAACAACTGCGCGAACGGGTGGATTTCTTGGTACATGCGCAGGAAGACGAGCTCGACCCAGCGATGGAAAACCTACCGAAAATTCCGCGTATGACCCAAGTCAGTACGCAAAAATAACTGGATTAATCCCTCTTCATCTTTAGGACGGCCTAAATGATGTACTACAGCGTTGGACGGCCAACATTATAGGAATTGAAGATGAATGAATCTTATGTTTTGCCACTTGTTGATATATCGAAAATGCAAAGCACGGTATTGTCAGAGCGTTTAGAAGTAGCCTCTGCGTTGGATCAAGCCTGTAAAGATGTTGGTTTTCTATATTTAAAAGGTGATCAGTTCAATTTTGATTTTTCGGAATCACTGATTCAGGTGGCAAAGCGTTATTTTCAACAAGATACCGCCAGTAAAATGCAACACTATATTGGACTGTCGAAAAATCACAGTGGCTATGTGCCAATTGGTGAAGAACAATTTGCAGGCAACAGCTACGACTTAAAAGAAGCCTATGACGTCAATTATGATTACCACGGCGAAACGACAGCATTTCCTTTGCTTGGCCCTACGTTATGGCCAGATGATGCCACATTTAAAAGTACGGTCAGTGATTATTACCACCATTTACGCAGTATTAGCGAGCAGATTTTTCAGGCCTTTGCTTTAGCATTGAATGTAGATGAGCATTTTTTTGATCGCAAAATTACCCATGCGACCAGTCAACTGCGTTTAGTCCATTATCCCTATAACCCTGAAGTGAAAGATGCTGAAGGCATTGGCGCACATACAGACTATGAATGTTTTACACTGCTCTTGCCGACGGCACCGGGTTTACAGGTACTCAATAAACAAGGTGAATGGATGGATATTCCTTTGATTGAAAATACTTTGGTGATGAATATTGGCGACATGATGGAAATTTTGTCGAATGGCAAATATTTGGCCACCAAGCACCGTGTTAAAAAAGTCTCTGAAGAGCGCTACTCTTTTCCTCTGTTCTGTGCCTGTAATTACGACACGATCATTGAGCCAGTACATTCTACTGACGCACCCAAATATCAGCCCTTAATTGGTGGCGAACATTTATTTAATCAAACCGCGCAAACCTTTAGTTATCTCAAAAAACGTATCGCTTCAGGAGATCTGAGTCTAAGAAATGCTGTGCCTTTGTCATCATTTGGTATGGATGAAAATACAGAAGTACAAGGAGCAAGCGCATGAATCTATTTCAGGCTTTAGCACAGCTTCCAGCAAGCCAAGAGGTTTTAGGTCCTATTCCAGACTATTTATATGGTGCTTTTCGCCGAAAAAGTATCAGTTTTTCAAATGGTTTAACGGATGAAAAAACCATTGTGTATTGGTTTCAGTCACGTAGTTTTACCATCGATCTACGTTTAAAAAGCCAAGAAAATACGCCAGTGAATGAGCGTCAAGGCTGGATTGGCAACACTCTTTGGGATGCTAAACAACAATTATTGTCTTGGGGTGTTAAAGCACACTCGAATTATCAAAATCATGTGCAATGGCCAGAACCTGCAAAACTGCACGCGATTGGCAACTGTATTTTAGAATTCTCTCCAAGCAATGTGTATGTCGAAGACTGGCGTCAACAAGTGCATGAAGGGCTATTTTTAGGCCTGCGGTTGAAGTCAGCCCTCGATGTAGAAAGTCATCAACTATTGCCGATGGATGGTGGTTTAATTATTTGTGATAAGTATGTGGCCTTTGCACTGAGCCGTTTACCTACAGATCAGCAAACAATTGCCAGCATAGACATACCATCTGCACCTGCTGGGTATGAAGCGCTGATTGAAAGCTTTGAAGTGTCCATCGCTGTTGATGGTCTGCATAAGTACTATACAACGACTTCCTCTCAGCAAGATCAATCACTTAATTTTGATCATTTTGAATTTATTGATGAAACACATTTGATGCAAAACGTCATTATTAATGGTCAAGCAGTACAGCTGATGTACGAGGTGGATATTTACGTTCCACATTATGCATTTCAGCGTCGCACTGATACCACGACAGAAAGTGCAGATTGGTTACGAAATGAAAAACAGCACCTATTGCACCATGCCGTAGAATGCCTATAGGAAATCAATGTCATTTATATATTTACTCATTGCAATCATTGCCGAAGTGATTGCAACGTCCGCCTTAAAAGCCAGCAATGGCTTTACCGAACTAGTACCGATTATTTTTACCGTGTTGGGCTATGCCATTGCGCTCTTTTTTTTAGGTTTGACCTTTAAATCGATTCCTATGGGATTGGCCTACGCCATGTGGTCCGCTGCAGGCATTGTGCTTATTTCATGCGTGGGCTGGATTGTGTTTAAACAAAATTTAGACCTGCCTGCCATAATTGGTTTGGCCTTTATTTTATTGGGCATTGTGATTATTAATGTTTTTTCTAAAAGCACAGAGCTTTGAAATGTCAGTTTTAAAATGAAGTTTTTAAATAATATCTCTGAAATTTTAAAGACTTAAATTGCTATAGATAAAAATGCTCTAGCTTGCTGTTGCACACTAGAGCATACGTTTCGAATGAATTAACTGTGATCAGTCGGCTTCTATAAAATGCCTTTCACTAGAAAAAAGCATCCAACAATACATAACAGCACAGCAAAACATTTTTTCAGTACTGCTGGTGAAAGCGCATGCGCAGTTTTCGCGCCATATTTAGCCGTAAAGAAACTCATCACACTAATGCCCAAAAAGGCATAGATATGAATAAAGCCAATGGTATTTGGAATTTCAACTTGCTGTTGCATACCAAAAAACATAAAGCCTAATGCACCAGCAATGGCAATGGGTAAACCGCAAGCCGCAGACGTCCCGACCGCTTTTTGCATCACCACGCCATTTGCCGTTAAATACGGTACCGTAATACTGCCGCCGCCAATCCCGAAGATGGCCGATGCAACGCCGATACCCGAACCTGCTGCAATTTGTTTAGCTGTAGATGGTAGTGTTTTATTTGGATCGACTGGCTTTTTTGCTCCCATAAACATGGTATAAGCCACCCAAAGTAAAAACACGCCGACAATCATTTGCAGATGTAAACCTGACAGCCAGCCTGCAATCCCTGCGCCTGCAAAACAGCCAATCGCCATAGACGGAGCTAAATTTTTAAATACAGGCCAAATCACAGCACCATTTTTATTGTGCGCCATCAAGGAGCTGATCGATGTCACAACAATCGTAGCCAAAGATGTGCCGAGCGCCAAATGCATAATCACATCGGGACTATAGCCCATTTGGCTAAAAACAATATAGAGCAAAGGCACAATGATAGTACCGCCGCCAACGCCAAACAGCCCCGCAGCAAAACCTGCAAATGCGCCAATAATTAAGAAAGTAATGAGTTCCACGAAATAGATACTTTTAAAGTGATGTATTGAAGAAGTCTGACTGGTTTAAGCCAACTCCACTTGACCCACAGCATGATAAGCGCGGTTGAAATATACCAAGCTTTCCTCCTGCTGACTTTGCTTGATTGCAACCACACGGCACATAAACACACTGTGCGTACCCACTTCTTGAATCTGTTCAATCTGACAGTCAAAACTAACTAAAGCATCTTTTAATATCGGTGAACCTGTTTCTAATACAGTCCAAGAACCCAATTTAAAACGCTCTTCCGAATTGAATTTGCTTGAAGCAAAAGCATTGGAAATGTTTTCATGCTGTGCGCCCAAAACATTGACAGACAGAACTTTATTTTCAAGAAAATGCGCATGAGAACGAGATGATTGATTCATACAAACCAGCAAAGTTGGCGGTGTATCTGTCACACTGCATACGGCTGATGCTGTAAATCCATGCATGCCTGCTTCACCCTCAGTCGTAATCACGTTGACTGCAGTCGTCAATAAAGACATTGCATTTCTAAAATCAGTTGCTTCAATCATCTCTTCAATCTCAATGGTCTATATGGCTTATCTCTTTCTCAGGTTTGGACAATAGCATATTTAATTTCCTTATTGCCCTTACATGAAATTGAGTCAGCTCGAATTTATGCGGTCAATTCTTGGCGAATAATGGCAGCGCCTGCGCTTAGCGCATTTAGTTTGCCTTGCGCCACTTGGCGAGGTAAAGGCGCCATACCGCAGTTCGTTGAAGGATATAGCTTGTCGGCATCTACAAATTGCAATGCTTTGCGTAATGTATTTGCTACTTCTTCTGCTGTTTCAACCTGATTGGTTGCTACATCAATGGCGCCAACCATCACTTTTTTACCGCGGATGAGTTCGATTAAATCCATCGGTACACGAGAGTTTTGGCATTCAAGCGAGATGATATCGAGCTTCGATTGCTGCAATTTCGGGAATGATTCTTCGTATTGGCGCCATTCATTACCTAAAGTTTGTTTCCAATCAGTATTGGCTTTAATACCGTAACCATAGCAAATGTGAACTGCTGTTTCGCATTTCAAACCTTCAAGCGCACGCTCTAAGGTCGCAATACCCCAGTCATTGACTTCATCAAAAAATACGTTAAACGCAGGCTCATCAAATTGAATGATATCTACGCCTGCCGCTTCAAGCTCTAACGCTTCTTGATTCAGGATTTTAGCAAATTCCCAAGCCAATTTTTCACGGCTCTTGTAATGACCATCATACAAAGTATCAATCATTGTCATTGGGCCAGGCAGTGCCCATTTGATCGGCTGATTGGTTTGGCTGCGTAAGAATTTTGCATCATCCACAAACACTGCTTTCTTACGCGATACTTCGCCCACCACAGACGGTACACTTGCATCGTAACGATTACGAATACGCATCGTTTCACGCTTTTCGAAATCTACACCTTCAAGATGTTCAATAAACGTGGTCACAAAATGCTGACGGGTTTGTTCACCATCACTGACAATATCAATGCCTGCATGGATTTGTTCATGCAAAGATAATTTCAACGCATCACGTTTTGCATCTAATAATTCTTCGCCTTCAAGTTTCCATGCTGACCACAATTTTTCAGGTTCAGCCAGCCAAGATGGTTTAGGTAAGCTGCCAGCAGTTGAAGTTGGGAGTAAAATGGCCATATTCGATCTTCTATCTCTATTTTCTTTAAAACGGGTGTTTTAACTCACCCGCGTTTTCATCTATTTACATGTTTTAAAATTAAGCTGCGTCTGCATTTTCAATACTAAAATTAGCCGCCCACTCATTCAGAATGTCTTTATATGGCTGGATAAAGTTCTCTTCTGTCCATTTGCCCTGTTTAACCGCCAACTGACCACGTTCAACACGGTCATACACAATACGGGTTAATGAGTAATCACCGAAACTTAAGCTTGGTTGATACACTAAACCTGCTGTCGCATTGGTATTGTAAATTTCAGGACGGTAGATTTTTTGGAAGCTTTCCATGGTGCTGATCGCGCTGATCAGTTCGAAATCTGTATAGTCGCTCAGCAAGTTATTTGCTGAATAAAATGCCAATGGTGCAGTCGCATTTTCAGGTTTGAAGTAACGAACGCTTAAGCCCATTTTTGCAAAATAATCATCTGTACGGGAGTGATCATCATTGGTGTATTCCACACCTAAGATCGGATGCACATTTGCAGTACGGTAATAGGTTTTTGTCGTTGAAACACTTAAACAGATGACAGGTTGTTTCTTAAATTCAGCTTTAAATACCTCTGAATTGATCAAGTGTTGATATAGCTTTCCATGTAAATCACCAAAATCTTCAGGTTTTTCATTGAACTTACAACCGAGTGCTGGTAATACCACGCTGAAGTCATAGTCACGTACATACGATGAAAAACTGTTGCCGATCATGCCTTCAATGCGTTCATTGGTTTTATGGTCGATGATGGTGCTCTTTAAAGTTTCAATAAATGGGAAAGTTTGACCATTGCCTTCCACATCGAGTTCAGCCGAAATGATGTCAATTTCAAGTGAATAACGATCTGCATTTGGGTTGTCACAAGTAGCTAAACTATTGAAACGGTTATTAATCATTGCCAAAGTACGGCGCAGATTCTCTTCACGGTGTTCACCACGTGCCAAATTGGCAAAGTTCGTTGTTAAACGTGTATTGTCAGCTGGTTTATAGTTTTCATCAAAGCGGATACGTTTGATTGAACATGCAAATTTATGACTCATGGAGATTCACTACCCTAAAATTAAAAATAATCAAAATTTCTGTATGAAGTAATTTATACGTGAAACTTAAGATGAATAAAAATGATTTAACCTCAACTCAAAGTGAGATAAATTCATGTTTAAGATTTAAATACAATGAATTTTCTTCAACTATGCATCATTCAACTGGCGATAAAAAAACTGCCACTCAGGTAGTATTTAAATTTTATTTAATATAAATAAAGGCTTAAAAAAAATTCAATGAAAATTTTTTCATTCAAACACACATCTGAAATGTGTCGAATCGTACAGATTGGCTCAATATCTCCACTCTCAAAATTCAGCGATTTACTCATTAGGGTGAATTTTTCTAACTTTAAAATGAAAAAAGATCAAATCACTAATTGTTTTAATATTGAATCTGTAACACTAATATACTTTTGTCCTGAGCTATAAAGTTCTTAAACCTTGCCATAAATAGATAAACAAAATATGAAATAAGCATATATTCATGTCGTTTCAGCTTTTTAGTCAATATACTGAATATGACTCAACTTGTACTTAAAAAAAATCAGCATATTCGAGCTTTGGTATGTTAAGGAATCGCTCAATATTCGGTTTATACTTATACCTTCTTAAAATCATGTCTAATAAATTAGAACGTCAGACACTGACTCTCCCTGTAGGTCATGACAAGCTTTTATTGCATTCTTGCTGTGCGCCCTGTTCTGGCGAAGTCATGGAAACTTTAATTGAATCTGGTATTGATTTTTCGATCTTTTTTTACAATCCCAATATTCATCCAGTAAAAGAATATGAAATCCGTAAAGAGGAAAATATCCGCTTTGCAGAAAAACACAATATTCCGTTTATCGACTGTGATTACGACACAGAAAACTGGTTTGAACGCGCCAAAGGCATGGAAAATGAGCCTGAAAAAGGTATCCGCTGTACCATGTGTTTTGATATGCGCTTTGAACGTACGGCATCATATGCAGCAGAACATGGCTTTAGCCTAATCAGCAGTTCACTGGGTATTTCACGCTGGAAAAATATGAAGCAGATTAATGACTGTGGTCATCGCTCCGCTTCACATTATGAAGGCATAAGTTATTAGGACTATAACTGGCATAAAAATGGTGGCGCTGTGCGAATGCTAGAGATCAATAAAAATGAGGAATTTTACCAGCAAGAATATTGTGGGTGCGTATATTCACTGCGTGATACCAACCGCTGGCGTATGAGTCATGGCCGTGACTGTATCAAACTGGGTGTAAAGTTTTACTCAAATGCCATGGATGAAGAAGCTTGAGTTCTGCACTTCATTATTTGCATTGATATTAAATTGTGATGTTAAGCCCTGAAGAATTTATACTATTCAGGGCTTATTTTTATTTACGTTTCAACTTATTTCAGTTCTTCAACCAAAGCTGGATAGATTGATCCATCGACATCCATTTCAGTTTTATAAATGCCATTAGCAACATTAAATTTATTTACGTGGTAACTAGAACCATAAATCGAGTCAAAACCAGTTCCTTTTTTAAAGACTTGTTTGTTGGCAGCTAAATCCAGCAAATGTGTGCCTCCAATAAACTGTTCATACTGTGCAGGATCAACGCCGACACGAGTAGACATGATTTTCACTGCATCGGCATGCGTTGCAGGGTCGTTGATGTATTTAACTGTTTTATCCCAAACTTGAATGATTTTTTTCCATTCTTCTTTGTTGGCAGATAAATGCGTCATATTGACGGTTAATGTGTCGTAAATCAGACCAGGTTTATCTTTCGATGTATAAATGATTTTAGATCCAGCAACAGCTTTCAGTGCTTGATTTGCGACCGGTTGCCACACGGTAATCGCTGCAATATCTGGACTGGCAAATACTTGTGGCAGCTCATTGGTCATAGTGTTGACCAACTTTACTTCAGAGGCTTGAATTTTTGCATCATCCAACGCCGTCGCCAAAAGCAAATGATCAACCAAGCCTTTTTCTGTCGCGACACTTTTTCCTTTTAGATCGGCAAGGCTATTGATGCCATCTTTAGCAATGATGACATCATTACCCGCAGAATAGTCCGTCGCCATAATCATGACGCCTTTCGTGCCGCCAGAACCTGTGACTAAGTTGTCACCATTGGTGACCAAAACGGCATCCAACTGATTTGCAGCAAATGCAGATAGTGAGGCTGAATAATCAAACCATTTAAAGTCTACATTGACACCGGCTTCTTTCAACCAGCCTTTTTCAATAGCAACCTGCCATGCGACAAAACCAGGCCAGTCGCTATAGCCGATCGTAATGGCTTTTGTATTGACTGTGCCTTCTGCTTGCGCGTTTGGTTCAGGTGTTTTGGCTGTATTGTCACACCCCCCCAGTAAGATAGCGGTCACAACGGATGCAGATAAGCAGGCTTTTTTGATCATAGTTCGATTTCCCCGATGGCATTACAGTTAAATTTGGTATTGGTGTTCAAAAACGATGGTGTATTCGGATTACTGACAGATTGAGCATTACGCTTTGCACGATTTGGTCTATGGTTGGCTGCATTAGCATGTGCTTGCTTTTGGTTTGTGATTTGATCTTTAAACTGACCTTGTGATCGATATAATTGGTCCATTTTAAACTCCTAAATCCTTTGCATTTTGCGGAATTGGCGGCATTACAGCGTCCATCAACTCCAAATGTCCTTTAATCACACCTTTAAGTGCTGAAAAATGCTGACTGATAACTTTGAGCTCTGAACTGACGCCTTGCAGAATCATGACTTCTAAAATTTTGTGGTCATCGAGTTGAATATGCAGCGAACTCACCACTTGTTCTAAAAACTGCTGCTGTAAATCTAAAAGCTGAATACGTAGCGCCGTACTACTTGCGTCATAAAGTAAGGTAAATGTGCCAACCATCACTTCGTTGCGCTGCTCCTGATCGGCAATCAGATGCTTATTGATCATGTCGACAATGGCCTGAGAACGGCTTTCATAATGCTGATCGACAATTTTTTGGTCCAATGAATCGACTGTTTGTTCAGGCACGGTAATACTGATACGCGCCAGCTTTTGTTTAGGCACTGTTTTTCCTTATTTTTTTGGATGAATATAGAAACCCGCGCGGGCGCTCAGTAGCTCAATAAAAAACTGCTTTAATTGATGCAGAAATGTTGCGGATTGATAGCGTTTCATATGCATCTCCTGTTTGAGTAATACAAAATATTTATTTTGTAATATCGATAGAAATGCAGAAACTGTGCCAAGTGAGGAATATGAAAAATGATCGATTATTTTCTTCTTTTAACTTTCTTATAGATTTTATTGTTCATCATTTGTGCAACAAGTGCACTCATAGCGACTCATTTGCACTATTGCTGCGATGGGTGATTTTCTGAAGGCTATTTCTAAAGCTTATTGGTCTTATTAACCGAGAACATTGACAGACCCGCAACAAACTCGAAGTGCAATTTATTTCATCAACATTGAACATCATTTATACTGATTAAACTTTCTATTCATCACTCAACGCCTATGAAGTATTTCAGCTGCGCGGTCTGTTCTAACCAAATCTTTTTTGCCAATTCACACTGTGTCAATTGTCAGACTGCGCTGGGTTATATTGCCTCTGAAAAGCAAATGGGCTGTTTTGAAAAGCACAGCACTACGCTATGGCTTGCGTTAAATCCTGAAATAAAGGGAAACCGCTTTAAACCTTGTCATAATTATCAGCATCATCAGGTATGTAACTGGATGGTGCCTGCCGACAGTGAAGAAATTTACTGTGAGTCTTGCCTGCTCACGCATACCATTCCCAACTTAGATAACCCAGACCATATTGTGTACTGGGCACGATTGGAACATGCCAAACGGCGTTTTTTGTATTTAATGCAGCAACTGAATACCATGCCGCGTCCTAAACGCAGTCAAGATGACCGTTTTGGGCTGCGTTTTGACTTTCTCATGCCAACAGAAAATACACCTGTCATGACCGGTCATGCCAATGGCATTATTACCTTAAATGCCAGTGAAGCAGATGTGATTTACCGTGAAACAACGCGCATAAAAATGGGTGAAAACTACCGCACACTTCTAGGTCATTTTAGACATGAAAGCGGTCATTATTATTTTGATTTGATTAAACATTTACACCCAGAGCTGATTGATGAATTTCGAGAACTGTTTGGTGATGAACGACAAGATTATAGTGAAGCTTTGAAACGACATTATAATGACGGTGCGCCACAAAATTGGGCGGATTACTATGTCAGTTCATATGCCAGTACGCATCCTTGGGAAGATTGGGCGGAAACATGGGCGCATTATTTGCATATGATGGACACCCTAGAAACAGCCTACTATGCAGGATTAGTGGTCAAAACCAATAAGTCGGATTTGAATAATTTAGAACTGAAAGAAAACCCGATTGGCGCTCAAGATTTTGACCTACTACTGCAACACTGGATGACCTTGACCTTTAATTTAAATGCGTTGAACCGCAGCATGGGCTTAGATGATGCATATCCATTTACATTGTCGAATCCAGTATTGGATAAATTACGATTCATTCACCACAAACTGCTCAACATGACCTTAAAAAACCAGCAGCACAATTAGATTAAATTTAATACGTGATATTGTTTGAACCTCAGATCAACTTTTCTGTATTACAGCATTCGTACATTAGCTTATAGAAAGGATGTATACGTAGTAATTTTCTTGGATTGAGCGCTGTAACACCTGCCCTATTTTTACTATTTTATAAAGGTTAAAATAACAAAAAATAGATGCCTGTGACCTTTCCAATGATGCCTTTCACGCATTTACCCGCTCGTTTTATGTGTATCATCAGCCTGAGTTTGCTCAGTGGATGCCAATTGGTCAAATTACAAGAAAATCAACTCAGTGCGTCACTAAATAATAAAACAGATAGCATATTAACCCATCAGAAGCTCAGTACATTTAGCCATCAAATCCTGTTAATGGTGAATGAAAGCGACCAATCTTGTTTAAATGCGCTTGAAAGCTGTATTCACAAAATGCGTAATAATGAAACTTTAGATATTGCTCAAGTCTATGCAGCAGCAAGTGAGCTGTACATGGCACGTGCTTTAAGAGCCGATCAAAATCCACAATGCAAAAAAAGCTTAAAACAACACAGCGGAAAATTAGCTTCAAGCAAAATAAAAATGTGTATGGATCAACAGCTTGCAGACTTTGATTTCAGTCTGCGCTACAGCTATGTCTATCTATTTAAATCCGCTCAAGCCCCTGAAGAACGCTTATTTGATTTGCGTCAGGGACAAGTCCGCACCTTTTATAATGTGGCTTTATCACGTTTAATCACCTCATCATTCAGCCGTTTTGACTATCAGCAAATGCCTGAAAGTTTAATGCTGGGTTCATCGCTTTATCATTTTAACTATGAACATTATCCTGAAATCAAAAATGCGGACATTGATAAATTACAGTCGAGCTATAATTTTAATTTTTCAGGCTTAAAAACCATTAACCGTCAGGAAGGAATTGGTTCTGAATTTGTCTTAGTCAAAAAAGCCACGGATCTGTCTGCTGCGCAGCTTTTTGTACTAGACCCTGAACAATATTATTCAAATAAACCCAACCCGAATATCCATACTGCACGCTATTTATCTGTCAGTGCGATAGCAGAGCCTGCCAAGACCAATAGCAGCATTAGTGAAATTTTGTCGCCGCAATCAGACTTTAAGGTTGAATTATTTAATCCCTATCAATTTAAAAAGGCTAAAATTGAATCTCAGTCCTATACGCTAACAGCCAATTATTCTGTGCCTTATGGACTTTGGTTAGCCGAAAATAAATTAGGACAATCTGGCTATTGGACACTTCTGAATAAGGAAGAACATTTGCGCATGCCACATGTGTTTATGTTAGAGCCTTATCAACCCAATAAAAAGATTATTGTCATGGTTCACGGATTAGCCAGCAGTCCTGAAACTTGGATCGGCCTGACCAATAACATTATGGGTGATCAAAAACTACGTGATCATTACCAAGTTTGGCAAGTGTTTTACTCAACCAATATGCCAATATTTGAGAGTCGTTTTCAAATCAATGCTTTACTCAAACAGGCATTTGCAACTGTTCAGCCCAATACGCCTTCGGCTCAAGATGCTGTCATTATCGGACATAGTATGGGCGGCATCATCAGTCGTTTATTGGTTAGTGATGCAGATATTTCCGCTCAAGCTATTCCACTCATGAACTATGAACAAAATACACAGTTACAACGTCATCCAATTATCCGCGATCGTTTTGTCTTTAAAGCCTTGAAGCCAGTTAGTCGTGCAATTTTCATTGCCGCACCGCATCATGGTACTGACTATGCAGACCGCTGGTTTACCAATTTGGCGAAAAAAATCGTGGTATTGCCTTTAAGTTTTTTAAATGATGTCAATGTTGAAATCCCAAATGCAAAAAATTCAACGATGGGTTTGATCAAGTCTGGGCCAGCAGATTTAAGTCAAAAATCACGTTTTATGCTGTTGTCTGCTGACATCATGCCAAATAAAGATATTCCTTATCATTCTATTATGGGGAATCAGACGCAAAGTACTGAACCGAGCAAAATGTCGGATGGCATTGTTCCCTATACAAGTTCTCATTTAGATGGTGCTGTGTCTGAAAAAATATTCAATGGTGGGCATTCCATCCATGAGTCTCCAGATGCCATTTTAGAGTTGCGACGCATTTTGAGAGAGCATTTGGATAAATAAGCGAACTTTTTAATCGAAGTTTTTGTGAACTCGAGCTCGTAGGTCGTCTAAAGTGGTCTTTATCGTTTTTTGCCCTTTAGCTTTTTCTGCTAGTTCTGTTAAAAGCACATCTTCCGAAAGACAATCATTCAAAATTATTTTTGCATCTTCCACAATTCGCTTTCGACTTTCAGAGCTACGAGCATCTAAAAGTTCTTCTAGTCTTTTAGCCATAATTTAAAAAATCTCTTTTATATCTTAAAAGCTTGCGATAAAAAGTGAGTGGATAGAATTGTTCGTATTGATCGGTGTCCTATATATGAAAAAATAGATAAATAACAACCAATTTAAAGACCTATTAATAGGTCTTTAAATTGGTCCTGTACTCATTTTTAACGATTTAAAACATTTTCAATGTGACGATTCAATGTATCTAAAGTATCTATAATTTTATCAAACATGAAATCCAATGCTTTTCCATAGCCATCTTGCACTGAAGAAGAATCGAAACCTAATTTCCTTAGATGTTCAAATGCTTCACCAACTGATTCATGAGCTTCGGCATTTCTTAAATCATTATTTATAAATAATGATGCCATTTTAGGATTGCTTTCTAATACATTAAAATCTATGGAGTAACCAATCAAAGTTTCTTTTGATTCATGATCATTATCAAGTTTTTCCACTAAGTTTAATAAAACTTGTAATAGCTTCAAAGTTTTCAGATCACTAATTATTTTTCTTTCAACACCCATTTGGGCTAACAAATTTTTTATGCTTCCTGGTTTCAGTCGCATCAGGATTTCGTTAATTGTTTTACATCTCCCTAAAAAATCTTGCTCGTACATATTTATAGGTGCGACTTGATATAGCTTTTCCAAAACAGGAAATGCTCTAAAGCCTTCACTTTTATAATCATCAATCACAAATTCTGAGAACTTAGAAGTATCACTATTCCCTGTCAATATTCGGTCTAGATTAGTTAAATTTGTGTTTAAACTACATAACTGTAATAAAAACTTTTCTGTTTTTAATACAATATTTTCCTGACTCAAATCAAACTGATCAGCTTCAATTTGAGTTAAAGCATATCCATGTACATGAAAAATTTCTTCATCAGGCACATTTTTGTATAACTCGTACAACGATACTCTGAATAAATTACGCCCTTCTCTTAGACAATTTTGAAATGACCATTGACCTTTATATGAAGGTGAACAATAAAAATGGTCACCATATTGTTTAAATGGTATAGCTTCATACAAAGTATCTTTTTCATATTTTACTAAAAATTCATCTTTAACATAAACAAATTCTTGAGTAGCAAAGTTTGTAAGTTCTTTTCTCGTAAATGGTTTCGTTTGATTTGGCCATATAAGTTGATCAGCACTAGTTGAATGACACTTATCAGGCTCTACTGCACATGTTACAGCATGGAGCTGAATCAATATTCTGCCATTGACCCGACGAATGCAAAGTTCACCCCAAATAGATATTTTCTTGTTGTAAAAATCTTCATTGCTTAATAACTGATTTACTTCGTCAGTTTCTTCAATGTAGCTTTCATAATAGAAAACTCTAAACGCATAACAATTCTTCATCCATAAAAAATTTCTTAAGTAGTCATTTCGCATAGTCCATTTTATATTTTTAGATTGAGTAAATTCATACTCACAAGAAACATCACCACTCGCAACGCTTAATAATGGCGATGATAAGTCATCATAAATAATTCGTTGATCCTCATTACCAAGTAATCGAGGCGTCAATCCTAAAGTCGTCCATACTTTTTCAGCTAAGTTATAACTGTATTTTGCTCCATCCCCCCACGAAGCAACGATATAATCGTAGCCTGAAACATCTAATGTAATTTGTCTAAGACCACCTTTATTGCTTACACACGGTATGCTTTCTTTAACTAATCCTGTAGTTGCTTCAGCAAATACTGAAATTTTTGATAAATCATTTTCTGGAATACAAGCCATAATCATATGGATGTATTCATAACCATCCTCATATTTATTTTTCTCAAACCTTGTTGCAACTTCAATTTCAGCTGAAGGGTTCTCAATAGACTCTAAACGCAATAATCTCTGAAGACGTTCAGGTAAAGAGTCAATTAATAAAGGGAAATCATTTTGGTAATCAAACATATATTTATAAATTGTATAACTTAACGGATTACACATTTATAAAGAAAAAAGGGAGTAAAAACTACTCCCTAATATAACTTATCTACTTTAAGCCACAGGCGACAACGTAAACAACACCTGCCCTGTTTTCACTGTTTGCCCTTTTTCAATGGTAATTTCAGAAACCTTCATACGTTCAGGTGCAATAATTGGAATCTCAATCTTCATCGCTTCAATCACCGCAAGCGTTGCACCTTCTTCAACAATATCACCTGACTTGCATTCAATTTTCCAAATACTGCCCGGCATGTGCGATTCCACTGCACAGCCACCATCAGGTATTTGAATATCGCTATCATCAGTTACAGCATCTAAACTTTCAGAAATATACTCTGCAAGCCCTGCTTCATGCCAACGGCGACGTTCTTCATCAAAATTGGCTTGTTGGACAGATTTAAATGCTGAGATTGATTCTGCATTTTCAGTCAAAAAGTCATTGTATTCTTTTAGGTTCAGCACACCTTCTTCTACACGCAGTTTTAAGCGTCCTGCTTTAAAGTCCTCACGCATTTGCATGAGTTCAGTTTCAGACACTTCATAGAATTTAATTTGGTCGAAGAAGCGTAATAACCATGGCTTGCCTTGTTCAAAGTCGGCATTTTTACGGTAGCGTGACCACATTTGCGTGGTACGACCAACAAACTGATAGCCTCCCGGACCTTCCATGCCGTAGACACACATATATGTACCGCCAATACCCACGGCATTTTCAGGTGTCCAAGTTCGTGCAGGATTATATTTGGTGGTGACTAAACGCTGACGCGGATCAAGTGGCGTTGCCACAGGTGCGCCTAAGTACACATCGCCCAAGCCCATGACCAAATAACTTGCGTCATAAACCACATCTTTGACCGCTTGTTTGTCTTTTAAACCATTAATACGACGGATAAACTCAATATTATCAGGACACCATGGTGCATCTGGACGTACCGTTTGCATATAACGCTCTGTCGCTAGCTGGGTTTGTGAATCTTCCCAAGCGAGTGGTAAATACACAGTCCGTGACGGTGCTTGCATCTCAGTCACATCAGGCAGTTCAGCTTCAGCGACTTGCAGTAAACGAAGTAAATCAATTTGATCAAGCTTGATCGAATCAAAATGAATTTGCAGCGAACGAATCCCCGGTGTGAGATCAATAATCCCTGTGATATTTTGCTTTTGAACCCATTGCATGAGCGCATGGATACGGAAACGTAAGTTTAGATCAAGCACCAACTCACCATATTCCACCAACATGTAGTTATTGCCCGCAGGACGATACACCACATCAGGCGCACCATTTTCACCTTTTAAGGTATCAAGCACGGCATTTTTTAAGGTTGCGAGTTCAGGATAGAACGACTCATCAAATGCGACAGCTTGGGTATCTGAAGCTTCTAGTTGCGCATGATATTTTTCATTCAGCATTTTGGCTTGGTGATAGCTCACAGGCACAAATTTAACTTTGTCACCGGCTTTCAATTGACCTAATTTCCATAGCTCAGAATGAATCACCACCGCAGGACAAACGAAACCACCGAGACTTGGACCATCTGGACCCAAGATAATCGGCATATCACCAGTGAAATCAATCGCACCAATGGCATAAGCATTGTCATGAATATTGGATGGATGCAGACCTGCTTCACCACCATCCTCACGTGCCCATTCCGGTTTTGGCCCGATTAAACGAATACCGGTACGGCTTGAGTTAAAGTGAATCTCAAAAGTATTGGCAAAGAAAGTATCAATGTCATTTTTGGTAAAGAAATCAGGCGCACCATGTGGGCCATACATCACCGCAATTTCCCATTCATGGCTAAATGAAGGCACTTGTTCAGGTGCAAGAGCTTTAATTTCATCGCTTGTGAATGCTGTAATTGGGAGCATATCGCCAATCAGTAAGTTACGCCCGGCATGACCACCAAACTGCCCCAAGGTAAAAGTCGCTTGTGAGCCGAGATATTCAGGCACATTCAGACCACCTTTGATGCCGATATAAGTACGGCAACCTGTCGCGATTTTGCCACATTTTAAAATCTGACCTTTACACACATTGACGGTTTGCCACATTGGCACAGACTGACCATCTAAAGTCGACGGCATATCACCGCCGGCAAGTACGATTTGGCTGTCACAATGGAATTTTAAGGTTGGCCCTTGTAGGGTACATTCAAGCCCTGCAGTGTTATAGGCATTACCAAGCAACTGGTTTGCAACATTCAGTGATAATGGATCTATCGCACCTGAGGGTGGCACACCGACATCCCAGTACCCCAAACGACCTGTCACATCTTGCACAGAAGTTTGAATGTCGGCTTGTAGCACTTCAATTTTTTGAGTTTTCCACTCGAATGTATTTAAGAAACGTGTGGTTTGCGTACCGGCTTTAAATACATCGCAGTCGATAATATTTTGTAGATATTCAAGATTGGTTTCGATGCCTGCAACCGATGTTTTGGCAAGTGTTTCGGTCATGGCTTGAATTGCTGAATCGCGGTCATCTGCCGTGACAATGATTTTGGCAATCATCGGGTCATAAAATGACGATACATTGGAACCTGTTTCCACCCAAGTTTCATTGCGGGCATGGCTATCAAACTCGACATGTGTAAGTAAACCTGCACTTGGCTGGAAGTTCTTGATCGGGTCTTCGGCATATAAACGTACTTGAATCGAATGACCTCTCGATTCAAGTTCTGCTGTTGGTACAACCCAATCACCACTACCGAGAGTGACCATCCATTCCACAAGGTCTACACCAAACACTTGCTCCGTCACGCCATGTTCAACTTGCAGGCGGGTATTCACTTCTAAGAAATAGAATTCCTGTGTGTCGGTATCCATCACAAACTCAACTGTACCTGCCGAACGGTAACTTACCGACTGCATCAGCCCAATCGCAACCGATTGAATATAGGCACGTTGCTCATCATTGATATGGGGTGCTGGCGTTTCTTCCACGACTTTTTGGTTTCGGCGCTGCACCGAACAATCACGCTCACCAAGTGCTAAAACTAAGCCCTTGCCATCACCAAAAATCTGCACTTCGATATGGCGGGCATTCTGTACAAATTTCTCTAAATATAAACCTGCGTCTTTAAAGTTGGCTTGGGCAAGATATGACACTGTAGAATAAGCATCTTTCAGCTCTTCTTCATTCCACACCAAACGCATACCAATACCACCACCGCCCGCGGTACTTTTCAGCATCACAGGATAACCAATACGATTGGCTTCAAGCAGTGCTTCAGCTTCATCTGCCAAAAGCTGACTACCGGGAAGAAGTGGTACATTGGCTTGAATCGCAAGTTCGCGCGCCGTATGTTTTAAGCCAAAGGATTTCATTTGCGCCGAATTTGGCCCTAAAAATACAATGCCTTGAGCTTCACAGAGATCACAAAATTCAGCATTTTCAGACAAGAAACCATAGCCTGGATGAATCGCCTCTGCGCCTGTTTGTTTCGCGACTTCTAAAATTTTATCGACATTTAAATAACTTTGGCTGGCAGGACTATCGCCAATAAATACTGCTTCATCGGCTAAGGTCACATGCAAAGAATCACGGTCTGCTTCGGAATACACAGCAACAGATTGAATACCTAATTTCTTGAGTGTACGGATCACACGGCAAGCGATTGCACCACGGTTGGCAATGAGGACTTTATTAAACATGCTATTACTCCTCACCTTCACGGACGATCAGTTGAATTTTTGTAGGGTTATAAGCATTACATGGGTTATTCAGTTGTGGGCAATTAGAAATGAGGACAATTAAATCCATTTCGGCTTTAATCTCGACATATTTTCCCGGTGCAGAAATACCATCATCAAATTTAAGATGACCTTCCGCAGTCACAGGCACATTCATAAAGAAGTTAATGTTTGGACCGATGTGACGTACGTTTAAGCCATGTTTTTTGGCAATTGGATGCTGAGACAATGCAATCATGAAATTGTTACGGCAACTGTGCATTGGATATTTGTCATGTGCATAACGAACGGTGTTACTTTCACATGAACATGCACCGCCTAAAGTATCGTGACGGCCACAGTTGTCGTCATGAATGCTGGCAATTTTGTTGCCAAAGTTGGTGTATAAAGCTGTGCCTTTTTCTAAATAGATTTGTTGATTAATCGCTAAGGTATCAGTTGCGCTATAGCGCTCTTCAGGGTTTGACGCCGAGATAAAGAGCGTATCAACCGCTTGATTGCCCTCTAAGTCTACAATACGGAAATATTGCCCTTTTTTGACTTCACACATCCATGCTTTACCGGCAGGACAAACTTCACTTAAAACTGTTTTTTCATGAGGTTGTAGTGAGTTCACTAAAGCTGTCATGTTGTATCCTCCAAATTAAGCGCTGAGTGCGTAGTAACGATTGTTGTTTTGAAATGCACGTTGATTTTGCGGGCATGAATCACGACATACATCGTTGTCGCCTAAAGGAAGTGCTTTGTATAAAGACAATTGAACATCGGCAGGTGCATATTCAGTGGTGTTATCTAGAGCATGTGGTGCACTAGATAAAAAGACTAAACAATCCATTTCAAAGCGCAGTTCAATGATTTGATTTGTATTGTCCGATGCAACATAACTTAAGTTGCCATTGTCATCAGGTTGAACTTTAGAGAATAAATTTAAGGTACTGCTGAGGTCAGTTGCAGATAAGCCAAACTTGGTCATTTCAAGCAATAAGCTATCTTTGCCATTACGGTACATATCATTACGGGCATCTTGGAAAGTTTTGTTGCCGAATTGGTTTTCAATTTGCGATGCCGTACTTGGTGCACAAAAAGCATCATTCCAAGCGTGATCATCTTTCACAATCGAGATCATGGCACGGCCTAAATCCGACGCCAAAATATGACCTGTACTTAAATATGCCGTGTGTTGACCTTTGAGGCTATCTGGCATGTTATAGCGCTCAAGCTTATCTTCACTATTTACACAGTACAGCGACACATTGGCATTTTGCCCTAGCGATTTAATCTGTAATATTGCCCCTCGCTGAATACGTGCTGACCAGTGGTGTCCACCCGGTAAAAGTTCAGTCCATAGTGCTTTATCGTCATGATAATGTTTTGTGCTCATTGCAGCCTCTGCCTAATTCTTAACTATTTACCTCCCGGGCTTTTATCCCTCCGTGTAGCTTGAGCTTGCAACTTAAGCCGTGAACTCTCGGTCGCAGACCTACATGAAACTTCATGTATCGGAACCCTAGATCACTTTATGATGTAAGTAGAAATGCAAAGGCTGTGCCAAAACAGTAATACTATTTATACAACCGGTAATACTGCTAATTCTGGAAGTTTGGCAAAGAATCAGAAGAGGCCTGAATCTTTCAGGTGCAGAAAATGCGCTTTGCCTGCAAAATGCACCAAAATAAACAGATGCGCCAACAGGCAAACAGAAATGAAAAAAGCCCACATAGCATCTGAGCGCTTATATATGACAAGGAAACCGCTTAGTCAGCTTGATCTTTCCGCGAAGAAGTCTTCATTAATCCGCGTTATTTACGGTCTGCATCTTTGAACCGGTTGATCCATCTTACTGCGTGGGGAAATCCGCTTGCTGCGGCTTGACGGTAATAGCTTGCAGCCAGCGCCGGATTTTTTTCGACCCCCATGCCTGCATAATAGGTCATCGCTAATTCATGCTGCGCTTCTGGAACACCTTGAGCGGCTGCTGCTTCAAAATAAGCCAGCCCTAATTTATGACTGGCAAACAGACTGCTGTCAGATGCGTCCTTCGCAGCCGGTACATATTCACGTGAATAGAGCCAGCCCAGTTTATAAATGGCGTGGGCATTTCCTTGCGCAGCTGCTGCTTTAAATAGCTTTTCCGCTTCAGCATAATCTTGCTGCAAATATTTAAAACCTTCGGATCTAAATATCGCCAGCTTATACTGCGCCGATGCGCTTCCGCGCTGCGCTTGCTCGGTCAGTTTTTGTATGCCTGCTTCTGTATAATCTTCCTCAGTCAATTGATCCCTCGGCTGTGTCTTTACCCAGCGCTGAAAGGCTTCAGGCCCTGTATTTTCTTCTGGATTGAACCAGCCGGGTATATCAATCATATGTCCAGAGAGCAGCGCGGCATAATTCATGGCACGGCTGTCCCCTTTACGCGCTGCGCTCTCAAACAGCGGAAGCGCTTTTGCTCTGTTGACCGCGTCATTTTGATCGAGATACAATCGGGCTAAACCAAACTCAGCCAAAACAAAGCCTTGAGCAATCGAAGCCTGATACAGCTGCACTGCCTGCTGCAGGTCTGTTTTTACACCCAGCCCGGTTTCATATTTTTTAGCCATATTGAATTGGGCAGCCGGATGCTTTAATTTCAAAGCCAAAGCAAAATAATGATTAGCCAAATCACGATTCAAAGCTACCTGCGTAGCGGTATTTTCCAAGCGTTTTGAATCGGTTAAAGAGGATCTGTAATGCTTAATCGCCTTGTAATAACCCGGATCAAAATTTTTAGCTACGAACTCGCCGGAACCGTCATACAGCACAGCTAAATTATTCATGGCTTCCGGCAGCTGCTGTTTTGCAGCTTGCTCAAACCAATAGAGCGCCTGCTGTGAATTTTTTTCAGTTCCAAATCCGATCGCGTACATATAGCCCAAATCATTTTGCGCTATGGCGCGGCCTTGCTTGGCGTGTTCCAAATTCCGCTGCAGCATTTGCGGCGCCTCTGTTTTAACTGCAGTCAGGTAATAGCCGAATGCATAAGGCAAGTACATTTCGACACCAATGCCCTGTTCAAACATTACCCCCAAGTTATAGTGCGCATCTGAAAGGCCTGTTTGGGCAGCTTTGCCGAATAATTCATAGGCTTTTAAAGTGTCCTTTTTTACCCCCATGCCGCGAAGATACATCTTGCCCAGATTATTTTGCGCTTTCGGATTGTTTTTTGCTGCGGCTGCATTGGTCCATTCATAGGCCTGACGCAGATCTTTTTGAACAAAATCTCCTAGCAGATACATTTGCCCCAGATTGACCTGTGATGGCGTATGGCCTTCTTTTGCCCATTGTGTCAGCTGGGCAATATAAAGCTTCTGTTTGCCAGATGGCGCAATTTTCAGCTCATCCATCGTCTGATCAAACTGCCCATGTGAAGGCAAAGCATAGACCGCGTCCGGCGCGGCTAAAACCAGCATACTGATCGCAAGCGGAATGATTTTCTTTGAAAATATGTGCATTTTTAGTGATACATCCTGTAATTCAAATTTATGCAGGCTTTAGTAGCTCGAATCCCTTAAGCGTGAATCAAGGTCATCAGCCTGCTGTATTTTTTCTTCCGCTGCGGCGGCTGGCGTTCTCGCTTCTGCTGCGCGGGGCGCCGGATTTGCGCGCGTTTCAGCAATAACCGGCGGCGGATTCTGCTCTCCGCGCTTCGGCTGCAGTATTTGTTCTGATGCCGGCTGCTGCTTCGTTTTTTGCACCGCAGGTTCCGTCAATTGGACCGCTGGCGCTGGCCGTTCCGCTTCCGGCCGCTCAAGGCTTCTTGGGCGGTTTTCCCAAAAATCATCCTGCTGGTGTGCCCGCTGCGCCGGCTTTTCATCCGACCATTTCAGTTCGGCCTGAGGCTGTTCTGAGGATGCGTCCGTTTCTGCACGGCCCCGAGTGTCCACGGTGCTTTGATGCGAAGTTTCACTGACAGCGCTTTCAGTTTTTTTGCTCATCATTTGGGTGAAAATATTCCCGATTTTTTGCCATGCGGCCGGAATAAGCAGCAGTAATGCAAGAAACGCTATCGGCCAAAATTTACTCAGCGCCGGCGGCTGGCTGCTGCGCGGGGGCTTTATTTGCGCCTGCCGCATTTTCACCTTTACCGTCGCTGCTGTGTCCGGCACTGCTTTAGGCGTTAAATATGCATGCGCAACAGCATCAACCGGCGGTTTTGGCTGCCATTCATAGGGCATCAAGTTCATTTTGCCCATAAGTTCGGACACCCACTGCTGCTCTAAGCGGATGCCAGCGCTTTTTTTAGCCGCGAAATATGCGCTGCAATGCGCGATATCCGTAATGCCCATCCACTTCCGGGTTTTTTCACTCAGTTGATCTTCAACATCTGTTAATGCAGTAAAGACCGTGACGGCACCGATATGCCCCAGTTCACAGCGGCTGAAAGCCGGCTCATTGCTTAAAAAATTCAGCAGGGAAAATTTATTATTGCGCAGCTGGCGGTAGGGATTGAACTGATTGCCGCCTTTGACTTCAATCAATTCGTTATTATGATTCAGCAGCTTCCAAGGGCCGTTCTCACCGGCTGTTAGTGCGCCGGTATAGCTTTTAAAGTCGCCCACAATAATTGAAAATGGGCTAAAACATACAAAGTCTACATCCTGCCCATTCCACATGGCGTTATAAACGATATAAATCCATTTTTCTGGACCATCCCAGTCCAGCTGCAGCTGTGATAAAAAATTCTGAAGCATGCGCTCTTCATGGGCATGATCGGCTTGATTCCCATAAAAGCAGTAAATCATTAACAGTAAACCCCTAAACCCTATACCCAAAAAAGTAATAAATAATTGTAAAATGCAAAGCTAAAACAGCATCTTATTATGCATATTTCTTATAAATAAGAAAAGTTTAAATCAATACAGCAAATAAGCTGAACTGCCTGCAGCATGCGCAAAATAGGCTGCAAACAGAATTCGCCGGCGCAGCTATTTCACTAAGATTTCATGGAACATATGACGTAGCCATTGATGGCTGGTTTTATGATGGCAGGACATATGCCAATATTGCTTCACGCCATAGGTTGGAAATGCAATCGGTGCGTCAAATATTTTTAAGTTGCCGCGCGAAAGCAATACTTCACTCAAGTAATACGGCACAGTAGCAATCGCATCAGTGTCTTGCACAACTAAGCCTACACCTAAATAACTAGGTAAACGCATCAAAATATCACGTTTTAAATCAAGGTTAAGCAGCTCATTTTCAATATGGTAGTGCCCCATACCTGCATCAATATCAATATGTGACTCTGATAAATATTGCTCAGTTGTAATGGTGTCACCCGTTAATCGTGGATGATCCTTAGCTGCAATCACCACATAATATTGCTCAAACAGTTTTTGCTGATAAAAGCCGCTTTCCAAATGCGGTAAAAACCCCAGTGCTAAATCAATTTCACCATTCGCCATCTGATAACTGGTTTCAGTGGTAATCGGGCGTACATTTAGACGTATTTGTGGCGCGTGTTTTTTTAGATATTGGCTGATTTTAGGCAATAAAACCAAATGCGAAACATCGGTCATGGCCAAAGTAAATTGTTGATCTGAAATGGCTTGATCAAAATTAATCGTAAAATTATTAATGGCTTCGACTTTACTCAAGGCTTCGCTGACTAAAGGAAATAATTGACGCGATAACTCCGTAGGCACCATTTCATTACCAATACGTAAAAATAAGGGGTCGTTATAATGCTGTCGTATTTTATTTAAAATATTACTGACTGTAGGCTGACTCATCTGCAAGTGTTCAGCAGCTTGTGACACATTTTTGTACTTATAAACATGAAAAAAAATGCTAAGAAGTTTACAGTCCAATTCAAACACGAAAGATTTAATCCCTAATTAAATATTGCAAGTTATGCTGTGCATCATCTGCTGAATTATACAAAAAGCCAATAACGAAATATTACTTTTATTGCAGATGAAACGCCAGTTTAGCCTGCTCAGTTGCATTTGGCTTTTCAACACCCCAATCAGTCCGCATAATAGACCCAGCACGAATTTGGATATCAACATGCTTCAAGGAAAAAAACTGGTTTGTTTTGATTTAGATGGCACACTTATTGACTCTGTTGGCGTGTGGAATCAGGTCGACGCAGATTTGATTCAACAGTTAACTGGACAAACCATCCAACTGGGTTTAATTCAACGTGAACGTGACATTCAGCTGCAATTATTTAAAAATACACCAGACCCTTACTTAATGTATTGTAACTATCTAAAAGATACTTACAGCATTGAACAGCACACAGCAGATCAAATCAAACAGCAACGATATGCCATTTCACAGCATTTTTTAGAACATATCATCTTGCTTAAACCACATGCAGCGTTATTTGTTCAACAGCTCATTCAGCAAGGCATTCAGGTGGCAATTACCACCACGACCAGCCTGCAAAATATTTATCGATATCAAAAAAATATTAACATCTATCCAATGCTGCATTTTGAAAATAGCTTTGATCTGATCCTGACCCGTGAAAGTGTCAAAAATATTAAGCCGCATCCTGAAGTCTATTTACAGGCGATTGAACATTTTGCAGTTCGACCTGAAGAATGTTTAATTTTTGAAGATTCACTCATTGGTGTAGAAGCTGCAAATGCAGCAGGCATTGAAGTGGTTGCCGTGTATGATGCATATTCAGAGCACGAAATTGAGCAAATCAAAAATAAAGCGGATTATTTTATCCATGATTTCTCTTCGGTTCTGAACTGAGTTAAAGCAAATAAACATTCGCTTTAAAGTTAAAAAAGCAGCCCAATTTAGAGGCTGCTTTTGATATTTTTGCATCAATAGATAATTGATCTATTTTACTTTTTTATAAATGGATCCAGACCCGACTAAATTTCCCGTTTTTTCGTCAATCGCAAATTCAACAGCACCTGTCCCAGAGTTTACAGCCAGTAACCCAGATTCAGCGACAGATGCAGGTACAGGATTTTTCTTTTCAGATTTACCACTTTTTTTATCTTTTAAAGTATTGGTAATGAAATAGTTTTCACCATTTTTACTAATAATCAGCGCATTTTCAAGTTGCGGATCTACTGCGGTATTTTGCCATGTTCCAGCATAATCAGGCGCTGGACTTTGTTTACATGCAGTGAGGAGAACTGCGAACAACATCGCAGAAAATAATTGAATCTTTTTCAAAATACTGACCTTCTTTGTCAATGAGTTTTGCATTATAGAAAGCCTTGAAGAGAACTTAAGACCGTTCATGTTGTGCAAAAGTTTCAAACTAAGTGGCGTTGTTTTTCTTTTGTCATGTTTTGAAACATTTGTAGTCTTTCATAATAAATAAGCCCACTTGATTGTGGGCTTATTTAAATATTTTCAATCTTTAGATTTATACGATTTGACGCATTGAACCGGTTTCTTCAAAAGTGGCATGCCAAGACAAAGCCTCTTTTAAAATATGCGGCGTTTGACCACCAAGCTCACATGCGCGTTCAAAGTAGCTCAACAATGCTGCGCGATAATCAGGATGTGCACAGATTTCAATGACTTTACGTGCACGCTCACGTGGTGAAAGACCACGTAAATCTGCCAAGCCCTGCTCTGTAACCACGATGTCAACGTCGTGGTCAATATGGTCGGTATGACTCACCATTGGCACCACAGATGAAATCGCACCACCTTTTGCAATCGACTTGGTTACGAAAATGGCAATGTGCGCATGACGAGTAAAGTCTCCTGAACCACCGATACCGTTCATCATTTTCGTACCCGTCACATGGGTCGAATTTACGTTTCCGTAAATATCAAACTCAAGCGCCGTATTAATCGCGATAATGCCTAAACGTCGAATGATTTCAGGGTTATTGGATAGCTCTTGTGGACGTAACACAATTTTGTCTTTGTACTGATCAAAATTGTTCATCACGTGCTGTGCACAAGGCTCAGACAATGTCATTGAACAGCCTGAGGCAAATTTCATTTTTCCAGAATCAATTAGCTGGAAAGTACAGTCTTGTAGTACTTCTGAATACATTTCCAAATCATGGAAATTAGAATGCTCAAAACCTGCGAATACAGCATTGGCAATCGAACCCACACCTGACTGTAGCGGGCCTAAATTTTCAGGCAAACGCCCTGCTGCCACTTCACCTTCAAAGAAATCAATCAGGTGCTGAGCAATCGCTAGGGTTTCAGCATCAGGTTCATCCATTTTAAACTGGGTATCTGGCAGATCATTCAACACAATAGCTGAAATCTTATCGGGGCTGACATTGATCCCAATCGTACCAATACGTTCACCGACCTGAGTCAGTGGAATTGGCCCACGGTTTGGTCGCGCTTTCGGCACATAAATATCATGTACACCTTCTAGCACTGGGTTAATCGTATTATCAATTTCAATAATCACATGATCTGCCATTTCAATGAAATTGGCTGAGTTACCACATGAACCTGTCGGAATAACTTGACCATCTTCTGTAATTGCAGTCGCTGCAATAACGGCCACATTAATGCGCGGTAAATTATGATGACGAATATTATCGGCCATTTCAGACAAGTGTTGGTCAATATACATGACCTCGCCAGCGTTAATGGCTTTACGTAAACCAGGATCTGCCTGATACGGATAACGACGTTCTATCGCATGCGCCGCATTGAGGCGACCATCGATACTATTTCCTAAACTAGCACCCGTTGCCAACGTGATACGAAGAGGATGTGAAACTGCATGATCTGCAAGTGCCAATGGAACCGTCTTTGCCTCACCTGCACCACCAAAACCACTTAAACCAACCACTGAACCATCTTGAATTAACTCAATCGCTTTTTCAGCAGACATTACTTTGTCGCGAAGGGAGAGTAAGCGAATGCGATCTAAACCATTCATAATTAAATCTCAAAAAATAAATATCTAAAAATAAACATCTTTTTTCGCCATCCCAGCGAACTGAGATAGCGTTTGTTATTGCTTATCTAAAAGCTTACTTATATAAATTGAGGCAAATTAAATCAGTTCAACCGCAATTGCAGTTGCTTCACCGCCACCAATACACAGTGCTGCGACACCTTTTTTACCGCCAGTGCGTTTTAAGGCATGAATCAGCGTCACAATAATACGTGAACCTGATGAACCTAGTGGGTGACCAAGTGAGCAAGCACCACCATGAATGTTCACTTTTGCTTCATCTAAGTTAAATCCATCAATCGCCAGCATTGTAACCATAGCAAATGCTTCATTGACTTCCCACAGGTCAACCTCTTGTGCATCCCAACCGGCTTGTGCAAGTACTTTCTCAATAGCACCGACTGGAGCAATCGTGAACTCTGATGGATGCTGTGAATTTGTAGCATAAGCAACGACTTTTGCCAGTGGTGTTAAACCACGTGCTTGGGCCGTTTCTTCTGATGTAACCACCAAAGCAGATGCACCGTCAGAAATTGAGCTGGCATTGGCAGCTGTGATCGTGCCGTCTTTTTTGAATGCAGGACGCAGTGTAGGGATTTTTTCAGGCTTAGCACTTAAAGGCTGTTCATCTGTGTCAACAACGACATCACCTTTACGGCTTTTAACGGTAACCGGCACGATTTCATTTTTAAAGAAACCACCTTGAATCGCTGCAACGGCTTTATTGAGTGAGTTGATGGCAAAAGCATCTTGCTGTTCACGGGTATAGCCTTTTTTATCTGCCATATCTTGTGCAAGTATGCCCATCGACAAACCTGTCTCAGCATCTTCTAAGCCTTCTTGAAACATGTGGTCTGTGGTTTTACCATGACCCATACGATAGCCTGAACGCGCTTTTTCAAGTAAATATGGCGCATTTGACATCGACTCCATACCACCAGCAACCACAATATTAGCAGAACCGGCTTTAATCGCATCAGCTGCTTGCATCACTGCCTTCATGCCTGAACCACAAATTTTATTAATCGTGGTGGCACCCGTTGTATCTGGTAAGCCTGCTTGACGCATCGCTTGGCGTGCAGGACCTTGTTTAAGACCAGCCGGTAATACACAGCCAAAAATAACTTCGTCAATATCTGTAGGTTCTAAACCTGCACGTGCAACAACAGCCTGAATCGCTGCAGCACCTAAGTCTGGGGCTGTACAAGATGAAAGTGAACCCTGAAAACCACCCATCGCTGTACGTACGCCATCTACAATTACAATCATTTCTTATTTCATCCTGTTTTAAATCTTTTAACCCCAAGGAACCATGACTGGTTCCTCAGATTTTCCATCTTAATGTTTTTCACAGTGGTTTCGATGAAACTTTAAGATTGAGCGGTGAAGTATTCTTCAGATAGCTGCATGATAAGTTCAGAACCTGCTTTAATGCGTTGAGCACGGGCAGCAAGGTCAGGTAGAACTTTCTCAACATAGAAATCTGCGAGTACCAGTTTGTTTTGGAAGAAGCTCTCTGGTTTTGCAGCCGCAGCTTTGCTAATACGCGCAAACATATACACAAAGCTGAGTAAACCAACAGCGTGCAGGTAATCGACTGCCACCGAACTGCTAAAGTCTGGGGTGGTCTTAGATTGTTCTACAATGAATTGCGTTAATGCTTCAACTTCGTCAGAAACTTGCAATGCTGCAGATTTAACTTTTGAATCAGCCATTGTTGCAGCAAAGTCACGAATTTCAGCAATGTATTCGGCAATAAATGCACCATTACATTTCGTGGTTTTGCGTCCAATTAAATCAATCGCTTGTACGCCATTTGTGCCTTCATAAATCTGTGAAATACGTAAGTCACGAATGCATTGCTCCATACCCCATTCACGGATATAGCCATGACCACCAAAGCACATTTGCGCTTCTAAAGTAGCTTGTAGGGCTGTATCTGTTAGGTAGGCTTTTGCAATAGGTGTCAATAAAGCCACGCGGTCATTGGCTTTTTTCACTGCAGCTTCGTCAGTTGAATATTTTGTAATATCCAGTTGCTGGCCAACATACACAGCAAATGCACGAGATGCTTCGTTATTGGCGCGTACATTCAACAACATACGACGTACATCACCATGTACTAAAATAGAGTCTGCTGGTTTTTCAGGAGATTTCACACCTGTCGCAGAACGACCTTGTAGACGATCAGTCGCATACTGTGCAGCATTTTGGTAAGCAAATTCTGCAGCGCCAATCCCTTGGATACCCATCGATAAACGTTCATAGTTCATCATGACAAACATCGCCGCAAGACCTTCGTTTTCTTTACCAACGATATAACCTTTGGCACCATCAAAGTTCATAACACACGTTGCAGAACCTTTAATACCCATCTTGTGTTCAATTGAACCCGCTGAAACAGCATTACGTTCACCGACTGAGCCATCGGCATTGACATGGAATTTTGGAACGATAAACAATGAAATACCACGTGAACCCGCAGGTGCATTTGGCGTTTTTGCTAACACAAGATGGATGATGTTTTCACACAGATCATGTTCACCACTGGTGATGAAAATTTTCGTGCCTGTAATATTAAATGAACCATCTTCATTCGGCTCTGCTTTGGTTTTAATGATCCCCAAATCAGTCCCTGAATGTGGTTCAGTTAAACACATAGTGCCTGACCATTCACCCGTATAAAATTTTGGAAGATAGGTTTCTTTTTGCTCTTGCGAAGCACGGTCATTAATCGCCATACCTGCACCCACAGTCAGTAGTGGATACAACATAAATGATGGATTGGTACTCCAAATCATCTCGTCAGCAAGTACTGTCAACATTTTCGGCATGTTTTGGCCGCCCCATTCTTCAGAAGCGCCTAAACCAACCCAACCACCTTCAGCGAATTGTTTAAAAGCGTCTTTAAACCCTGTAGGCGTAGTAACAACACCATTACTAAACTGCGCACCACCTTCTTCATCTGCAGTACGGTTCAAGTCTAGAATAACGTTTTTAGAAAACTTAGCCATTTCTTCTAAAATGGCATTTGCAGTCGCCATATCAATATGAGCTAAGTTTTCATTTGACTGCCAGAACTCATCTGCATTGAATACATCATTTAAGATGAAGTCCATGTCCTTTAACGGCGCATTGTATATTGGCATTGTACTTTCCTTTTCTACAGGCTTTGTCAGCGTCTTTGACAAAGTACTTTTTTAAAGTTGCACGCTCCCGCACAAAATCATCAAATCAATTTTGTGTGGATTTTTTAAAGATCTGTTTTTTCAGATAGATATCTAAAAAGAATATAGATAACGTGTTTTTACCGACAAGTGGAAAATAACCACCTGATATTTTGAGCAGCATTATTTTATTACAATTAAATAAATTTATTGAATTGACTAAATTTATAATTGGTAATTGATTAAAACCAAACATAATAGTACCTATAATCATGTTTAATTTAGGTTGTATTAATAACATAACAACCAAGACCGTTTTGTTAAATGCTGCTTTTGTTGTAAAAGCGAAAAGACAATAAATTAAAAAAAATAAAAATGGAATTTTATTTCAAAAAAATGACCTCAAGGGTTCAGTTTTATTGACATTAATTTTATGCTATGAATTCTATATGTTTTACGCACTCTACTAATGTGTTTATTTTTAAACCAATTTATGTAATATTTGAGACCATAGTGGAATGTAAGATTCACAAGATTTAGCTTAAGCTAGGCTTGTTCACCCTCAAGATGTTTATGGAACAGTTATCATGAGTTCAGTACGCCAACAAAATTTTATCCTTCGCAAGGAAAAAATTTTAGCCATGGCAGAAACCCTGCTATTAGATAATAATCAAGACATCACCTTAAGTGAGTTAGCTTGTGAACTAGATATTGCCAAAGGCACGATTTATAAACATTTTAAAAGTAAAAACCAATTATATTTAGAACTGATTATCTTAAATGAAAAACGATTATTAGAAATTTCAAAAAAATATAATCATGATATTAAAACTTATGTTTCACAATATATGCTTTATAATATGTTGAATTCTAATAGAACTATATTATTACATGTCATTGAAGAACGCTTAACCAATAATGAACGTAAATTAAAAGAGTTATTTGAAGAGCTCTATCGTGTTCGTGAAGAACGTATTATTGAAATTAAGGACATGACCAGTGATTATTTAAAATCACTTGAAAGTGCAATGTCGATACGTGATTATTTATCTTATATTTGGACGGTCACTTATGGTGCATCCCTACTCCTCAATTCAACGCATTATCAAAAATCAATCGGTTCACGTGAACGCTTAATCAAGCTATATATTAATCAGGCGCTGATGACGCCAGATAAAATTTCAGCCGTATAGCATTGATTTATAAATAAAAAAGCCGAACAATTGTTCGGCTTTTTTTTCATTAAACAATATCTAGGTTATGCTATCACAGGTGGGAAGCCATCTTCGGTTAAAGCGCTAATCAATTGCTCTGCACTGGCACTAGATTCAACGTCAACTAATTTTGTAGCTACATCAATAGTGACCGTTGCATTTTCGTCTAAGTCTTTAATCGTTGCTGTTACGCTACGGGCACAACCACCGCATGTCATATTATCAATACGAAATTTCATGATATTCATCCTTCTTTTCTAATAACAACACTATAAACCTTGCCACGATTGTAAGGTCAAGCGGATTTAAATCTTTGCTGTATGGCAGCACTCAGCCATGCCCGTTTCGATTTGATTTAAAATCGTACAATCGGCTTGATCATTACCGGCACAGCCATCGACAGACTGTTGCAAGATCTCAACCATAGCCTGTAAGTCTGCGATTTTTTGATTTAAGGTCTGGATATGTTTTAACGCCAATGCTTTAACTTCTACACTTTGCCGACTTTGATTTTTCCAAAGTCCAAGTAAATCTTTCATTTGTTCAGAAGAAAAACCTAAATCACGCGCATGTCTTAAGAAACTCAAGGTTTTAATATCGGCTTCTGAATAAATTCGATAGCCGGCATCGGTGCGCTGCGCATTATTTAACAGCCCAATCGATTCATAATAACGGATCATTTTTGCAGAAATGCCCGAAGCTTTCGCTGCTTGTCCAATATTCATCTCAAGACTCCTGAAAAACTGGCCCTTTAAATGCTTTTAAACGCAAGGCATTTGACACAACAAACACCGATGAAAGTGCCATTGCACCTGCGGCGAACATAGGTGAAAGCAATATGCCAAAGAATGGATATAACACACCTGCAGCGACAGGAATCAATGCTGCATTGTAAATAAATGCCCAAAATAGGTTTTGGCGAATATTATTCATCGTCGCAGTACTCAGTGCGATCGCTGTCGGTACCATTTGTAAATTACCCGACATAAGCACAACGTCCGCGGCCTCTATCGCCACATCTGTCCCTGTACCAATAGCCATGCCGACATCTGCTTGCGCAAGTGCAGGCGCATCATTAATGCCATCGCCGACAAAACAAACCACACCATGTTCTTTTTGCAATTGTTGTACAGATTGCACTTTTTGGTCTGGCATTACTTCAGCGATCACATGATCAATCTTCAACTGTCGTGCTATGGCAGTGGCAGTATGTCGGTTATCGCCTGTAATCATGGCCACTTTCAGCCCTAAATCATGCAAAGCTTGAATGGCTGTAAAGGTTGTAGCTTTGATCGGGTCGGCTACAGCAACAATGGCAGCAAGCTGTTGATCGATCGATACATAGAGCGGGGTTTTCCCTTCATTGCCCATGCGTTCCGCCAGTGATGAAAAGATTTGTGTATCTAAACCAAGTTTATGCATCAAATGATCTGCACCGATATAAATGCTTTGTCCTTCAACAACGGCCTGAATCCCAGCACCAGTCACGGAATCAAAATGCTCAACCTCTAAAAGTTGCACTTGCATCTCTTTTGCAGCTTGTACAATGGCATAGGCAATCGGATGCTCAGATTTCTGCTCTACAGAGACCAATAACTGAAATACGCGATCTTTATCAAAAGCTTCAGTGACTTCAAAATCTGTCAGTTTCGGTTTACCTTCCGTCAATGTCCCTGTTTTATCGACTGCAACCACTTGAGTATTTTTGAGTTGTTGTAAGGCTTCACCTTTACGGAACAATACTCCAAGCTCTGCACCTCGCCCTGTACCGACCATAATAGACGTTGGTGTTGCCAAACCCATTGCACATGGACATGCGATGATCAGTACTGCTACAGCATTGACTAAGGCATAGGTTAAACTCGGTTCAGGTCCAACTACATACCAAACTAAAAAGGTGATCAACGCCAACGCCATTACCACCGGTACAAACCATAACGTGACTTTATCCACCAAAGCTTGAATCGGTAATTTTGAACCCTGAGCCTGTTCAACCATCTGGATAATTTGTGCCAAAACAGAATCTTGACCTACCGCAGTGGCTTGTATTTTCAAGGCCCCATTTTGGTTAATCGTTCCACCGACAACTTGATCACCGGCTTTTTTCTCGACAGGAATTGGCTCGCCACTGATCATGGATTCATCAATATAACTGTTCCCAGACACTACAGCACCATCGACTGGGCAACGTTCACCAGGCCGAATTTCAATCAACATACCTGTTTTAACATCACTAATCGGCAAATCTATAAAGGTACCAGATTGCTCTACACGTGCTGTTTTGGGTTGCATGCCGACTAAGTATTGAATAGCTTGCGATGTTTTACCTTTGGCTTTCGCCTCCATAAAACGACCCAAAAGAATCAACGCCACAATTACTGCGGCTGCTTCAAAGTACACATGAACCGTACCTTGCGGTAATAATTGCGGAGCAAATGTTGCAACACAAGAAAAACTATAAGCAGATAAAGTCCCGACTGCGACCAAAGAATTCATATCCGGGGCAAGTCGCGCAAGTGCTGGTATGCCGTGCTGATAAAAGCGTCTTCCGGGTAGGATTAACACCAAAGTGGTTAATATAAACTGAATATACCAACTATTTTGTGTTCCTAAATTATGCGCAATAAAATGATGAAAAGCTGGAATCATGTGTGATCCCATCTCCAAGATAAAAACAGGAACAGCGAGTACCAATGCGATGATTAAATCACGTTTGAGTAACCGAGCTTCGTCGGCTTTTTTTTCTGCCATTGTCGGTTGTTGCTGCGTAGCAATGCTAGCACTGTATCCCGCTTTTTTAACTGCCGCGATCAATTTTTGTGTTTTTGAAGCGGGAGCCTGAACAAAGGCTTTTTCACTGGCTAAATTTACCGTTGCTTTATTGACACCGTCTACAGCGTTTAAGGCTTTTTCAACCCGTGCCACACATGAAGCACAGGTCATTCCATCAATATTTAATTCAATATTGGGCTGTGCAATATGAAAACCTGCTTTTTCTACAGACTTCGCCAATGCAGAATTTTCAACAGATGCCAATGCCGTAATCGTGGCTTTTTCAGTTGCCAAATTCACTTTTGCATCGATGACTTCTGGAACTGTCTTTAATGCTTTTTCAACACGTGCAACACACGATGCGCAAGTCATCCCTTCAATTTCAAGCTCAATCTGCTTCTGTGCAACACCAAAACCTGCCTTTTCAACGGCCTGAATTACAGCAGAATAATCCACATTTTTATCACTCTGAACATGTGCTGTTTCTGTGGCTAAATTCACTTGAGCATCAGTGATGCCATCGACTTTTTTTAAGGCTTTTTCCACCCGTGCCACACAAGAAGCACAGGTCATCCCTTCAATAGCAAGTGTGCCATCAAAAAGTTTGTGTTCTGTCGAATCTGTCATGGCAACATCCCAATCATATGTGCTTGTTTTAGGCTATAGCTTAAACTTTACCACAATGGGAAGGTCAAGTTTTTCTGACTCACAGCAAGGCTTTTTTTTTACGATATAAAAAATTGCGAATATTCAAAAATATAATCAATAATATTGAATAATCATTATTCAATTAGTTTGTTTTTCTGATATTAAAACTACACCTTTCCTCATTATTCAGTAAGATAAAGATTCGTGACCACCAAACGAATTACTCTCTTTCGCATGTACAAACTGTCGAACATTTGCTTTAACTGCGCATATTTGTGTGCTTTTTTATTTTTAATTTTAAGTTGGAGTCTAGATCATATTGATGTTTGGCTCACTCAAGTGGTTATCCCTGCTGTCACGATATGCATACTCTTAGGCTTCCTGTTTAAATACATCGCTCGAAAGTTAGGACATGAACCGCCTAAACGAAAAATAAAACAACAAAATCCCAAAAACGATGATCAAGACCCGGCTTAAGATACTTATAAATAACGAAATCATCAATAAAAAAGCCCATTCAATTGAACGGGCTTTTTTTCATGTCAGAATTATTAGTCAGCACTAATATCTTCAAATAAAACTGAAGAAAGATAACGTTCACCACCATCCGGTAAAATGACCACAATGGTTTTGCCTGCATTCTCAGGACGTGCAGCAAGTTTTGCCGCAGCTGCCATTGCCGCGCCACTAGAGATACCCACTAAAATACCGTCATGAGTAGCCGTTTTACGCGCCCACTCAATTGCTTCAGCACTTTCAATACCGATCACTTCATCAACAAGGTCTAGATCTAAGTTACCCGGAATAAAGTTAGCGCCAATCCCCTGAATTTTATGTGGCCCAGGAGTCAGTGTTTCGCCTTTTTTCGCTTGGGCAATAATCGGAGATTCAGCCGGTTCTACCGCAACAGAATAAAGCGGCTGATTTTTCACTTTTTCAAAATAGCTTGAAATGCCTGAAATCGTACCGCCTGTACCTACACCTGAAACTAAAATATCCACTTTACCACCGGTCGCTTCCCAAATTTCTGGGCCAGTGGTCAATTCATGAATTTTAGGGTTTGCAGGGTTTTCAAACTGTTGTGGTAAATAATACGTTTCAGGATGTTCGGCAACGAGGCGCTGTGCTTCTTCGACCGCACCTTTCATGCCTTTAGCAGGTTCAGTCAATACGAGATTTGCACCAAAAGACTTCAACACCTTACGGCGTTCAATACTCATACTTGCTGGCATGGTTAATGTAATTGCATAACCTTTCGCAGCTGCAACAAATGCCAAAGCAATCCCTGTATTACCACTTGTAGGTTCTACAATATGCATACCCGGTTTTAATAAACCTTTTTCTTCTGCATCAGCAATGAGAGCTGCACCTACACGACATTTCACTGAAAATGCTGGGTTACGGCTTTCTACTTTCGCCAAGACCGTTGCTTCTGACTGAATCGCACGATTAATACGAACTAAAGGTGTATTACCAATCGCTTCAGCGTTATTACTATATACTGCGATACCTAAATTACTCGTTGCTGGAAAAGCTGAATCTGTTGTCATGACTATTTATCCCTTGTGTATTTATTGAATACGATCTTTAGATGATACAATTATTTTGAAAGTGTGCATGATTTTTTAAGCTAATGTCTTATATTTATGTGCATTTTGTGAAAGCTTGCACTAAAATCAAGCAATAAATTTAACTGATTAACTAAATTTAAACTTATAAAAATTAATGATATTTGATTTCATAAAAAACCATAGAAATTGTCTTATTTATTCAATGTATTAAGCCGTGATATCCGTATACTTGAGCTGTTGTTAATCGTATGGACATATCCAATGAATACCGATCTGGAAATCACTACTATGCGTGATTCTGCCGAATTAGTCGTGGGCGTTTTAAAGTCGCTGGCAAATACGGATCGTCTACTAATTTTATGTCATCTAGCACAGCAAGAATTGAATGTGTCTCAGATTGAAGAAATCACTGATATTAAACAGCCAACCCTCTCACAACAATTAATGATGTTACGCAAAAGTGATGTTGTGACCACGCGTCGTGATGGTAAGCAAATTTATTATTCAATTAAAGATGCAAATTTAGTTCAAGTTCTCAATACTCTTTACCAATTGTATTGCAACCAATCTTATAAATAACACTCAGTTATTTTAAAATTTCAAGCCAGACATGCTGTTCTTGCACCACTATAGATGAATTATCGCAATGGACAGCAATTCAATATCTAAATTTACCCTCCAGACTTCTTCAAAATTTCAATATCTATATTTATATCGAATATCCAAAGCTTTAAATCAGCTCATACTTTTCATTAATTCATTTAGAATGATGGTTTCTTACATATCCCGTAAATAAACAGCGAAATTGCACGGTCAATTTATTGCACAAGACTTCTTAGCATTTTTTATGCATAATATATATGAAATTGTGATTTAGATAAGTTTATGTCAGATTTAAAACCTCATTTCTTACAGAAATTTCCTGCTTGGCAGTGGTTACAGCACTACAGCACCGTGAAATTTAAATCTGATGTACTTGCTTCGCTGATCGTGATTGCCATGTTGGTTCCTCAAGGTATGGCCTATTCCATGCTGGCAGGTTTACCTCCAATCATGGGTTTATATGCCAGTATTTTACCGATGATTGTCTACGCCCTCATTGGTGGAAGCTCAACCTTATCGATAGGCCCTGTGGCAATCATTTCGATGATGACTTTCGCCACGCTCAATCCGCTATTTGAAGTTGGTTCGCCTGTTTATATTGAAGCCGCTACACTTTTGGCCTTAATGGTCGGGCTGATTTCTCTGCTGCTAGGTGTACTACGTTTCGGTTTTTTAATTCAGTTGATCAGTCATCCTGTCATTAAAAGCTTCATTATTGCTTCGGCACTGCTCATTGCACTTGGTCAGTTTAAGTTTCTTGTCGATGTCCCGCTAAAAGCCAACAACATCCCTGAGTTTGTTTTAAGTCTGTGGGAATACCTGAGTTTGACTCACTTTGCTTCACTCATCTTTGGTGTGCTGGCCATACTGTTTTTAATCTATGTACCAAAAATGTTGGCCACTCAATCGATCCAATCTCGATTCGGCTCTACTGCCTTTCTAAGTAAAGCACTTCCATTGATACTAGTGGTGATCTCGATTGCATCGGTGATGTTATTTGACCTGCAAAATGTCGGCATTAAAACCGTCGGTGAAATTCCTTCAGGATTTCCACCCTTAAGCTTTCCACATTGGAACTGGGAACTGGTACAAACCTTACTGCCCGGTGCAACAATGATTGCCATGATCAGTTTTGTTGAGTCACTGTCTATCGCCCAAGCCACTGCCTTACAACAACGCAGCCAACTCAATAGTAACCAAGAGTTGATCGCTTTAGGTTTAGCCAATCTAAGCGCAGGTGTTAGCTCTGCCTTTCCTGTGACGGGTAGCTTATCGCGTACAGTTGTTAATGCAGATGCAGGTGCAAAAACACCGATGGCTGGCGTGTTGTCGTCATTGCTGATTATCGTTGTCAGTCTCTACTTCACTGGTTTTTTCCAAGACTTACCTTTAGTCATTTTGGCGGCCACGATTATTGTTTCTATTTGGAAATTAGTCGACTTTAAACCTTTTGTGGATACATGGCGTTATTCAAAAGCTGATGGTATTGCGATGTGGGTGACCTTTTTCGGTGTGGTGTGTATCGACATTTCTACTGGTCTCATTATTGGTATTATTTCTACCTTTATTCTGTTGTTATGGCGCATTAGTCGTCCACATATTGCGGTGATCGGCTTGGTTGAGGGCACACAGCACTTCCGCAATGTACAGCGCCATCATGTCTATACCGCACCACATATACTCTCGCTCCGTATAGATGAAAATATCTCGTTTTTAAATGCCAATACGCTTAAAGGTTTCTTGATCAATGAAGTCAGTGAAAATATTGATCTAGAGCATGTTGTTATCAACTGCTCAAGCGTCAGTTCAATTGACCTCAGTGCCTTAGAAATGTTGGAAGATTTAAATGCTGAATTATCAAAATTAGATATTCGACTGCATTTTTCCGAGGTCAAAGGTCCTGTCATGGACAAATTGCAGCACTCAAAATTACTCACGCATTTGAGTGGTCAAATTTTTCTTACCCACTATCAAGCCGTTACAGAGCTTGCGACAGCCAGTTCTGAGTACCAAATTTAAAGGCCTATTAGCTCACTGTTTAATCAATGCGAATTTGATAAACAGTGAGTTTTGAAGGGTTTACATTTTAATACACAAAAATAGATTATAAAAAACAAAGGTTTATTTTTAAATTAAATTATTTTTTAAGCATGCGACATTTTCGTATAAAATACAGGGCTAATTTTCATCATTTTGTCATTGTAATTCTGACAAGGCTCTCCTATGTTTTCAGCATTTACACGCTTGAGTTTAGTAACCCGAATTATTATCGCCATTATTTTAGGTGTATTGGTTGCTGTTGTTGCTCCAGGCGTTGCACCCTATTTAAGTTTGCTTGGTGATTTATTCATTAAGGCATTGAAATCCGTAGCACCGATACTGGTCTTTGTACTTGTGCTGTCATCCATTGCAAATTTCAAAGTGGGTAGCAGTAATGCATATATTAAACCAATTATATTGATGTACGCTATTGGTATGTTCCTTGCTGCTTTAAGTTCAGTAGTAGCAAGCCTTTTATTCCCTAGTACATTAATTCTTGATGTTGCTGCAGAAAACCTTGTGCCGCCAGGCAGTCTTGCTGAAATATTGAAAAACTTATTATTAAGTTTTGTCGCAAACCCTGTTACAGCAATTTCTGAAGCAAATTTCATTGGTATTTTGGCTTGGGCTGTTGCCTTAGGTATTGCATTTCGTCATGCATCAGAGAACACCAAAGTCTTTTTATCTGACGCTGCTGATGCAGTGAATAAAGTGATCCGTTTAGTGATTAACTTTGCACCTATTGGTATCTTCGGTTTGGTTGCTGTTACATTTGCCGACTCAGGTCTAAAAACGCTTGTTAGTTATGCGCACTTACTTGCGGTATTACTCGGTACCATGTTCTTTGTAGCTTTGGTCATTAACCCACTAATGGTGGCATTTATGACTCGCTCAAACCCGTTCCCATTGGTTTTCCAATGTCTACGTGAAAGTGGTATCACTGCATTCTTTACACGTAGTTCCGCTGCAAACATTCCAGTTAACTTAGACCTTGCAAAGCGTCTTGGTGTACCAGAGTCAACTGCAAGCGTAGCGATTCCTTTAGGTGCAACTGTCAATATGGCAGGTGCATCGGTCACAATTACAGTCCTCACACTAGCAGCAGTTCATACTTTGGGCATTTCTGTTGATTTCAGCACAATGTTAATTTTATCAGTCGTTGCTACCGTTTCTGCATGTGGTGCTTCAGGTGTTGCTGGTGGTTCATTGCTGCTTATTCCAGTGGCTTGTGGCCTGTTTGGTATTTCAAGTGATATCGCGATGCAAGTTGTAGCCATTGGTATGGTTATTAGCGTACTTCAAGATTCAACTGAAACCGCTTTAAACTCTTCGACTGACGTATTATTTACAGCTGCAGTAGACCGTGGTTTAAGATAATATCCTGATATTGGATACTTTTTAAGGCGAGGCCATGCCTTTACAGACTTTACCGCTTTGGATACAACTGGGTGCTTTTTTCCTCGCAGTGAATGCAGGAATGATTAATGTACTTGGACTGGTGACCATCTTGCACCAGTCAGTATCTCACATGACCGGTAATGTCAGTATGTTAGCCATGGCCTTCATTGCATGGCAGCCAAATACGATTATTTATTTGATTTTAGTCTTACTCTGTTATGTGATTGGCTCATTTTATAGTGGGCTTATTCTTGGAAATAGTCACTTTAGCTTAACCAGACGTTATGGCGTCCCATTAAGCTTGGTGGCTTTTTTTATTGTCCTGTGTTGGCTACTATTGCCCTATTTTCCACGTTACGCTTTGCTTTGGGCATGTGTGGCTATGGGTGTACAAAATGCAATGGTTAGCCACTATAAAGGTACCATTATTCGTACCACACACCTTTCTGGTGTTTTGACGGACTTAGGTTTGGCTTTGGGTTATAAAGCCCGTGGACTTCCGGTTGAGTCTAAACGTGTGGTCTTACATTTATTAATTTTGGCGGGATTTATCGTTGGTGGCATACTTGCCAGTTGGCTTTATCCTTATTTAAAATTAAACGCATTCCTGATTCCTGCCGCACTCAGTTTAGTCATGAGCGCAGTATATTGGATCATCTATTTTCATTATCGACATATACACGATTAGTTGGAACGTATTATGGTTAAAAATGCATTACAGGCGCAACTGCTTAAAGCAGGTCTGGTCGATAATAAAAAGGCAAAAAAATTGTCTAAACAAGCCATACATGAAAAACGTACTGGTGAAAGTAAAGATGCTGAAATCAAGGCGAAAATTGAGCAAGATCAGCAGCAGAAAATGGCCAAAGATCATGCTTTAGAGCAAGATCGTAAAGCAGTTTTGCAAGAAAAAGAATTAAAAGCTGCCATCATGCAAATGATTAATCAGCATAAAATTCGTGATACCGATGGCGAATCGACCTATCAATTTATCGATGATGCCAAGATCAAAAAGCTTTATATCAATCAGCAAATTTATAATGCCCTCGTTGCCGGCAGTCTTGTTATTGCACGTGAAAATAGCAACTATGCTTTTTTACCAAAAGAATTAGCCGACCGTATTAATGCGAAAATGGAAGGCTTTATTATTGTGAATAATTCTGAAGTGAATGAGCAAACCACGGATGAAGAAGATCCATATGCAGCTTATGTAATTCCTGATGATTTAATGTGGTAAGCATTTCATATCACTAATGAAGCTCCCAATTAGGGAGCTTTTTTTAGCTCAACATTTATTTATTTTAGTTCATCAATTAGGTTATACCTTCAAAAAATCATTTTTAGCACAAAATAAGTAACATTATGGACTATACATGTCGTAACTCCGTAAAGTTTACGAGTATAAAATTGCTTATATAATCATCATAATTACAATAGTTTGATCATTAAGCCTTTCATTTACTTCAATAAGAGTAGGATAATTTTGGAAAAATTTCAGTTCATTAAAAATATTCAAGATTGGTCAGATCAATACCCTTGGTTAGAATTGCTGACATCGCTCAGTCTCATTATTATTTTTGCCATCATTGCAAATTTTATCGCCAAGAAAATTGTGGTGCGTGGAATTCGTAAGCTCGTTTCTAAAATGGCCTTTAGCCATAGTCAAATTTTGTCAGAACATAGTGTGATTAAACGCTTTGCTAACATTGTTCCAGCAATTGTGATCTTAAATGGCATAACCACAGTCCCACATTTATCTGTGAAATTTATTTCAATCGTGCAGATGGCTTGTCAGGCTTTTATCTTCTTGACCATTGCTTTAGCAATTTCTGAATTACTGAATATTTTTAATCTGATTTACCAACGTAATCCAAAATCTAGAAACAAACCGATTAAAGGCTATTTGCAGTTGGTCAAATTGATTATTTTTTTGGTCTGTGGCCTGATGATTATAGGTACTTTCTTGAAAAAAGATGTATTTACATTACTCGCAGGCTTTGGTGCTATGGCGGCCGTGCTCATGTTGGTTTTTCAGAACACCATTTTGTCACTGGTGGCTTCGGTACAAATTTCTTCTTATGACATGGTGCGAATTGGTGACTGGATTGAGATGCCTTCGCTCAATGCGGATGGCGATGTCATTGATATGTCATTACATACTATTACCGTGCAGAACTTTGATAAGACCTTTACCACGATTCCAACCAATAAACTGGTGACTGACACCTTTAAAAACTGGCGTGGTATGGCACAGTCTGGTGTGCGACGTATCAAACGCTCGCTTTATATTGATCAAAGCTCTATTCATTTCATGACACAGGATGAGCAAAACAAACTCAAAGAATTTTTATTATTAGATCAATATCTTGATCATAAGCATGAAGAGCTTGCTCAGTTTAATCAGCAACTTTCAAATCAATCGAAATATAATCAGCGCCGTTTAACCAATCTTGGGACCTTTCGTGCCTACGTAGAATTCTACTTGCAACAGCATTCAGGCATTGCCCAACACCAAACGATTTTGGTGCGTCAGTTACAACCCACGAGTGAAGGCATACCTTTAGAGATTTATGCTTTTAGTAAAACAATTGCATGGAAAGATTATGAAGCGATTCAATCTGATATCTTTGACCATCTGATTGCAATCACACCTGAGTTTGGTCTTAAAATCTATCAAGCTCCTTCTAGTGCCGATTTTAAAGACCTCGTTCAACCAAATGCCGATAGAAGCTAAGAGCTAAACTTTCCTCTCCCCATGTATATTCAAAGAAGAAATTCTGCAAATTTAAAAAGTCACAATGGCTTTTGAATATACATGGGGCTATCGGTTACCCCCCTCTACTTCCGCAATTACTTTAGATCATGCGATATAAGGAATAAAAGCGAATCAGATAAATGCGCTAATCGCTCGATTCCTTAAAAATATAATTCATCCGAAACAACTAAATATAATTAAATAATCAGAACAAATACTATACAAATGTAGACATTTTTAGATACTATTTGTTAACAGTTGCATAAAAACGCTTCAAAAATAGGAACTTGATCATGGAAGGCCCCAATCAACCTTCTCGGAAATCAGTTAAAAACGAATCACAATTACTCATAGAATCGATGAATCGCACTTCTGCCAAACATACGCTCATACAGGCAGAAGCATGTGACCTAGAGAATCGTGTCCGTATTGAGCGTGCTTTATCCGACCCGATTGCACGTATTCCGGCACAGTTTAAAAATGCTTATTACAAATTTTTGTACTACAACCAGAAAGACTATTTAAAGCAGGTCAACTATTTCGCTCAGTTGGCCTTTTTAATCTATTTTTGGGCAGATCGCTATGTGCTGCCAGACGTAGAAATGCTTTCAGGTGTGATTCGTATCATTGCCATTATTGGTGCATTTAGTCTGAATTATATTCTGTTTAAATATATCAAACAGATTAAATTGCTCGATTTAATATTACCACTAGCGACTTGCCTTTCTGCAATCCTCTGGTTTGAGATATTACTTCAGTCGAAAAATGAACTGGTTCATAGCTATCAATATGCCGCCATTATTTTGATCGTATTGGGTAATTTAAGTATTCATGTGCATTTTCGCCCTTCGATTATGACCTCAGCCATGATCACGGCAGCGATCCTTTTTGGCGCATGGCGCATTAATGATTTTGGTGATTTTACAATATTTTTATTGGTGTACGTTCCTGTGCTGCTGTTCAGTATGTATATCTGCTGGAACTCTACGCTCAACTCTCGTAAAACGTTTCTAAGAGCGCTGCTAGATGACTGGAACTTTCATACCCTGCGCAAAATTGCCCATACGGATGAATTAACCCAGTTAAGCAATCGTCGCCAATTTGTACATGCTGCAAATAAAAAAATCCAAGAAACCCCAATGACGGTCTGTACCAGTCTTTTGATTTTTGATGTCGATCATTTTAAAGCGATTAATGATCAATACGGACATGATGTCGGCGATCAAGTGTTATGCCAAATTGCTGAAATTGCACGGAAAGAAATGCGTTTTTACGATATATTGGCGCGTTTCGGGGGTGAAGAATTTATTGTACTTTTGCCTTATACCGTCCCAGAAGATGCATTAAAAATTGCTGAACGGTTAAGACATAAAATGGAACAATACCAGTTTTATATAGATGGTCAATTGCTGAAATTTTCGATCTCCATTGGTGTTTCCAAAATTGACCCTGACCACGCCAAACTTGATCAGTTAATTAAACAAGCCGATATTGCTCTATACGAAGCAAAACGCCAAGGTCGTAATCGGGTTGTACATTTTAATTCTATGAGCTTTTGCAGCCAAACTTTTAAGTAAATAAACAAATCAAAATGGAGAAAAACCAGCGAATCCATTACACTCAGAGCTGAAGAAAGAAAGATTAATTACAGTAAAATCTCAGGTTATCTGCATGCTTAAATGGTTTGAAAATTTAGTTGACGCTTATCCTGAACAGGACTTGAATAAACCATTGCCGACAAAATTTTTCCCCTTTGTATGGCAAGCTGCGAAGGGTGTAAAAAAATACCTATTGTTATTGGTACTCTGTACAGCAGGTGTAGCGAGTTTTGAAGCACTGCTTTATTCCAAAATTGGCGAATTAGTTAATTGGATCAGTAAGTCTCAACCTGAAACCTTTTTACAGCAGCACCAGACCAATCTGACCATTTTGAGCTTTATTTTATTAGCTAATATCTTCTTTTCTTGCCTTCAAACCATTATTAAACATCAGATTTTATATAGTACCTTTCCAATGCGCCTACGTTGGAGATTTCATAACTTATTACTGAAACAAAGTTTAGATTTCTTCCATAACGATTTTGCAGGCCGTTTATCTGCCAAGGTTATGCAAACTTCACTGGCTGTACGTGAGTTTTGGATTATTCTTGGTGACATGTTGGCCTATGTCTTCATTTACCTGATTTCGATCACCGTGATTTTAGGTGCTATATCGCCACTGTTGATTGTTCCATTATTACTTTGGCTGGCTTTATTTATTGGTTCTGCATGCTATTTCATCCCAAAATTAAGCAAAATTTCAAATGAACAAGCCAATGCACGCGCAGTAATGACTGGTCGTGTCACCGATGCCTACACCAATATTCAAACAGTGAAATTATTTGCCCATGCGGGCCGTGAAAGCCAATATGCCAAAGCCTCAATGAAAGAATTTATGGTGACGGTGTATAAGCAAATGCGTCTTGCAGCAAAATACAATATCACGACGAATTTGCTGATCATAGTTTTATATGGTGGTGTACTTGGAACAGCTGTTTGGCTTTGGATGGATGGTCAAGCTGAGCTTGGGGTCATTGCAGCAGCGACCGCCATGATTTTAAAACTCAGTAGTATTTCCGAGTTTATGATGTGGCAAACGTCTGCCCTTTTTGAAAATGTCGGGACCATTCAAGATGGTATGAAGACTATGGGCCGCCCGATTCATATTCAAGATAAACCTGATGCAACCGACTTAAAAGTACAGCAAGGCGAAATTAAATTTGAAGATGTCAGTTTTGCTTATAATGATAAAAATGTCATCGATCAATTTAATTTAACCATTCGACCAGGTGAAAAAATCGGTATAGTCGGGCGTTCAGGTGCCGGAAAATCGACATTAATTCAACTTTTACTCCACTTTTACGATATCAACCATGGTCGTATTTCGATTGATGGCCAAAATATAGAAGATATTACCCAAGATAGCTTGAGAAAAAATATTGCTTTGGTGACCCAAGACACCTCGTTATTGCATCGCACGGTTGAAGAAAATATTAAATATGGCCGTCCGAATGCGACTGATGAAGAAATGTATGATGCAGTACGCAAAGCGAAAGCTGATGAATTCATTCCTCAATTGATCGATTTACGTGGTCAACGTGGCTATGACGCATTTGTTGGTGAACGTGGTGTTAAATTATCTGGCGGTCAGCGTCAACGTATTGCAATTGCTCGAGTATTTTTAAAAGACGCACCAATTTTAATTTTAGATGAAGCCACAAGTGCGCTCGATTCAGAAGTCGAAGCTGCGATTCAATCGAGTTTAGATGATTTGATGCAAGGCAAAACTGTGATTGCCATTGCGCATCGACTTTCAACCATTGCGCAAATGGATCGATTGATTGTCTTGGATCAAGGACGTATTGCTGAGCAAGGCACCCATGAAGAGCTTGTCGCTTTGAATGGTATTTATGCACACTTGTGGCAGCGTCAAACCGGTGGCTTTTTAATAGAACAACATAAAGTAGAATCAAAGGAAGATGAAAATGCTGTATCTGGAAGACCTTAAAGTTGGTGATCACTTTAGCAGTCGTGAATATGAAATGACTGTTGAAGAAATAAAAAAATTTGCCATCGCTTATGATCCTCAGGAATTTCATACAGATGAAGTCAAAGCCCAACAACACCCGATCTTTCAAGGGCTAGCGGCAAGTGGTTGGCATACTGCTGCTGTAACAATGCGCTTATGGACTGAATGTTTCCCTGTGGCTTATGGCTTAATCGGCTCAGAGTCAAGTCTGCGTTGGCCGCGCCCAACACGTCCGGGGGATAAAATTCGTGTAGAAGTTGAAATATCAGCAATTACTCCATCGAAAAGTAAGACAGACCGCGGCATTGTGACCTATGTTACGCAAGCGCTCAATCAGCACAATGACGTTCTGTATATGTCTACGACCAAAATTGTGGTCTTTTCCAAAGATTTTAAACCGAATTAATCCTTAACGGCCTACTTTACAACGCTAAGGTAGGCCGCTATAAATAGTTGAGCCTAGTCAGTTTGTCCAACAATTTTTGTGGGATACAACACAGAATCATGCCAATATAAGCTTGAACAGAAGAAAAACCCGCATTGCAACGGAACGCTATGAAAACAATTAATTCCCGTCAGGATCAGGGTATTCCCGGAGTATATGGATTGCTCCTATTAGATGTGGTCTCTCGATGGGGCTACACTGCAGAGACATTATTTAGTCCCTTCGGATTAAACAGCGAACAATTGGCTGAACCAGATTTCCGTATTCCAACACCCATCGCCAATCAATTGGTAGAGCACGCACTACGTTTAACTGGTGAGCCAACATTAGGTTTTCATTTAGGCAACCAAATGCGCATCTCGATTCATGGTTTTATTGGCTATGCCATCATGACGGCGAAGGACATAACCGATGCCTTAGTCTTGGCAAACCGTTTTATTCAGTTACGCATGCCCTTTTTACAGCTTTTTTTCTCGACATTTGGAACCAAAGCTACTGTTCAACTACAAACCGACGTTACGATTGAGCCTTTACGTACCGAAATTTCAATTGCCTTAATTTTTGGCATGATCAGCATGGGCAAAGCAATTACCGGTGTGGATTATTCTGCTGGTGAAATTGATTTTGATTTTCCTCAACCTGAAGGTTTTGAGCGGTTTATTGCCAAATATCCAAGGCACCAATTTAGATTTGATCAGCCACATCTCTTACTTAGTTTTGATAAGCAATATTTAACCAATAAATTGGTCCATGCAGACCCGATTGCTAGTCAAATTGCGATTAACCAATGTGAAGCTGAACTCTCCGCTTTGGGCGAACGTCACCGTATTGCCATGCGCGTTCGTGATATTTTAACCAACTCCGAACAGCACTATCTAAGTATCGAAAGTGTTGCTGAACGGCTACACATGTCCGATCGAACTCTTAAACGCCAACTTGCTGCCGAAGGGACTTCATTTTCAACATTGGTTGACGAAGTTCGCTACCGTCATGCTACTTCGCTCCTGTCACGAACTGATTTTACCTTAGAGCAAATTGCTGATGAATTGGGCTATAGCGATGTCGCCAATTTTAGCCGTGCTTTTAAGCGTTGGAGTGGTCGTAGCCCAAGCAATTGGCGTAAAGATCCGTACTTATAAGTCTTTTGTTTTACCTAAAAAGCATGTATAACTCATGCCAAAAATGAATTTAATGGATTTAAGGAGTTATCAATGAATCATCCTTCAGATTTAAAGTACGCAAGTACACATGAATGGGTGCGAATTGAAGGTGACCTTGTTGTTACAGGCATTTCCGATCATGCACAAGACGCATTGGGTGATTTAGTTTATGTTGAAGCACCAGATGTTGGTCAACATATCACTGCTGGCGAACAAGCAGGTGTGGTTGAGTCGGTAAAAACCGCTTCTGATATTCATGCACCGGTTTCTGGTGTGGTTGTTGAAGTCAATCCAGACCTTGAAGATGATCCAGATTTTGTAAACGATGCGCCTTATAGCAAAGGCTGGATTTATAAAATTAAACCAGACAATATGGCTGATGTAGATGCTTTATTGACCAGCGAACAATATGAAGCTGGCCTGTAAATATTTCTAATATCTAAAAAATCAGCCCTGAGGCTGATTTTTTATTTCAATATGATGGCTGAATTGGCTTATATACTATTTGCATGAATATGCAGCTTATATTTCTTCAGAAGCTTCGGTACTTTCAGGTTCTTCTTTCTTTTCTTCAACCATACTAAACGATTGCGCAGCCGCTGAAGTACCATTTGCACGTGAACTTTTTAGTTTAATTTGCAAACGTAGTTCATTGGTTGAATCAGCATTTCTTAAGGCTTCTTCATAAGAAATTGCGCCGTCATTATATAAATCAAATAAAGCTTGGTCGAAAGTTTGCATCCCAAGTTCACGAGATTTTGCCATGATCGCTTTTAATTCATGAAACTCACCTTTCAAAATCAAATCTGAAATAAGCGGCGTGTTTAACATGATTTCAACGGCTGCACGGCGTCCTTTACCATCTTCAGTCCGGATTAAACGCTGCGAAACAATCGCTTTCATATTGCTCGATAAATCCATAAGCAATTGATTTCTTCGCTCTTCTGGGAAGAAGTTAATGATTCGATCTAGGGTTTGATTGGCATTATTTGAATGTAGCGTACCTAAACATAAATGTCCTGTTTCAGCAAAGGCAATCGCATGTTCCATAGTCTCGGTATCACGAATTTCACCGATTAAAATCACATCTGGCGCTTGTCGTAGTGTATTTTTTAAGGCGTTATGCCACGAATGACTATCTACACCCACTTCACGATGCGTAATCATAGATTTTTTATGCTTATGCACATATTCCACTGGGTCTTCAACAGTGATGATATGGCCTGCACTATTTTCATTTCGATAATCAATCAGCGCCGCTAAAGAGGTTGATTTCCCCGAACCTGTACCACCAACCACTAAAACCAAACCACGTTTTTCCATAATCACGTGCTTAAGCGAAGCCGGTAATTTAAGCTTTTCAAAATTTGGAATTTCTGCGGTAATGGTACGAATGACCATACCTACATGTAACTGTTGCTGAAATACATTGACACGAAAACGCGAAACGTTTGGCACACTAATCGCAAAGTTACATTCTAATTCTTTCTCAAATTCTTTGCGCTGCTTCTCATTCATCAAACTATAGGCGAAAAGCTTTGTTTTCTCAGCATCAAGCGCTTGCTGCCCAAAGGGTTTCATCATGCCTTGATGTTTAATACTTGGTGGAAAATCTGCCGTAATAAATAAATCAGAACCACCATATTCAACTACTTTTGTTAACATGTGGAACATAAAACGGCGTGCTTCTTCCAGCAATTCAGCAGTGTACATCAACTTCCCCAATATAAAATTTCAAACACCCAAGCACAGATTGTCATTATTTCAGGCGCTGTATTGGGCTTAGACATTATTGTGCATAAAAAATTTGATTCACTCAAACATAAAATACTGAATTATCAGTATATATTTTAAAATATAGGCCATATTTCAATTTTTATATTGAAGTAAGCAACAAAGGATTTTTCAAAATAAAAGCCTTAGAACAATCAATGTTCTAAGGCTTTGGGCTAAATCAATTCAGACTGAGTATGCTGTTGATTGTTAAGCACTACGTTTGATTTGTGATGCACGAAGCTCATTCGCAACCTGTTGAATTAAATCTATGGTTTTGTCCCAACCTAAGCATCCATCTGTTACAGATTGACCATAAGTCATGTCACAACTAATTTTTTGATTACCACCCACTAAATGACTTTCTAACATCACACCACGCACTTGGGTATGCTCACGCTCTGCTACAATTGTGCGTAATACTTCAGGTTGCTTCATTGGATCTTTATGGCTATTACCATGACTACAATCGATCACTAAAGCTGGTAAATCGCCTTTTACTTTACTGCGAATTTTGTCTATTTCAGCCAAACTATAATTTGGACCTGTATTAGAACCACGTAAAATCAAATGTGCTTGCGGGTTGCCAACGGATTCTAAAATACACGGTAAGCCGGCTTGACTCATACCTAAGAACTGGTGTGGATGCGAAGCAGATTGAATGGCATCTAGTGCAATTTGGATTGATCCATCTGTTCCGTTTTTGAAACCGATGCTGTATGGCATATGACTTGAGATTTCACGATGAATTTGTGATTCGCTGGTACGCGCACCGATTGCACCCCATGCCAAAAGGTCATCAAAATAACCCGTCGCCATTGGGCTTAAAATTTCAGAGGCAATTGGCAAACCCATTTCAATAATTTGTAAGTATAGCTCACGCGATTTTTCTAAGCCCAATTGCATATTAGATGATCCATCTAAACTTGGGTCATACATATAGCCTTTCCAGCCCACTGTAGTACGTGGTTTCTCAATATATGCGCGCATCACAAGAAAAATTTGATCTGAAACCTGTGCCTGTAATTGTTTTAATTTTTCAGCATATTCCAACGCAGCAATTGGATCATGGATTGAACATGGGCCGCTAATAATCATTAGACGCGGGTCTAGACCTGTCAAAATATTTTGAATAGTTGCACGATGTGCAGCAATTTGTTCTGCAGCATGAACTGATAAAGGTAATTGTTGTTTCAGTTGATGGGGCAAGCTCAAAAGCGTTTCTTTTGGCCGTGTAGATTTCTGAATTTCTGAATTTTGAGTTTGTTGTAAAGCTGTATTTAGCGCATTCATTGGTTCTATTCCTTTGGACTGTACGTATAAACAGTCCGATCTTTTATCTGAGCGTTATGGGACTTTGGGACTTCAAGGCTTTAGACATAGACTGACTAAAGTAAAACCAATAACCGTTGCTAAAATATGAATTATTTACTGTAAACATGAGATTTCTCCAAAAATATTATAAAAATCAAGACATAAAAAAACCTGATCAGGGTTGCCGATCAGGTATAAACTTGGTGGGCAACCTTTTTCATGCCCGAACGCGTTCAGGCAATTATCTAAACTGCCAGAAGTAATAATATGCGTTTGAGATTAAAGGTTGCTTTAACATCTTGATTTCATCAAAAAGTATCTGTCTGAAAATTAAAATACGCTGTATTCATCGGTTTGACAATAGTTTTTTGCTATTTTGTTGTATTAAATAACGCTGCTGTCAATTATAGCGACCTATTTTTAAAATTTGATGTATTGATTAATAAATAAACATTTATTAGACTGCACAACATTAGGCTGTTTAAAGCTTTTTTCCATTTATTTTTAATTCGAGTATTTGCCAATGAAGTAAGCCCTGTTTTTTTCATCATCAAATCCATTTTTTTGATGTGCAAACACATGGCTAATGACTTCGACTGCATTTTCTCAAATATTGTCTTTTTTATAGAATAAAATTAGTTATTTGTATTGCGCATCTTTGCTATCGCAAGGTGCATCTATGACTCAAACGGCTTGTACAATTTCCAAATTTAGCTTGGAATTTCCATCCAAAACACTTTTTAAAAACCTGAAATTTAACCTCAATCAACAACAACTTTCGGCATGTGTTGGTCGCAATGGTTTAGGAAAATCCTGCATCCTTAAAATCTTACATGCGCAAAATCTGAAAGATCTCCCCTATGAAGGTGAAATTTCATGGAATGTACCACATGCCTATTTATCACAATTTTCTCGACTAGAAGCTGACACGATTGCTTCTGCACTCGGTGTTGAAGACTTATATGACGCATTTCAACGTATCGAAATAGGCAGCGCAAGTTTTGAAGACTTTGAGCTGACTGAAAACCAATGGCACCGTCCTGCACTATGGCAGCAACAACTTAAGCAGGCGTCACTTCCGACAGATTTAAATTTCCCAGTCGCTCAGCTGAGTGAAGGTCAAAAAACCAAATTGGCTTTGTGTGCATTATTTTTAAAAACCGACCATTATTTACTTTTGGATGAACCAAGTAACCATTTAGATGCATCCTCACGCTTATGGCTCATCGATCGCTTAAAAAACCATCCTGCGGGTGCATTCGTCGTCAGTCATGATCGAGAATTGCTGCAACATGTAGAGCATATCTATGCTTTAAATGAGTTTGGACTCAGTCATGTTACTGGAAGCTATGAAGACTACGTTCAACAAAATGATCTGCAAAATAAAGCCTTACAGCGTAATGCTTTACAGCAGCAGCGTGAGTTAAAACAACTCAAATTACAACAACACGAAACACAGATGAAAGCGCAAAAACGAGAACAACAAGGGCGTGTCCTACGCAAGTCAAGCACCCAAGCCAAAGTGTTACTCGATTTTAAAAAGGAACAAGCCGGTCAAAGCCTCGCTTCAGTTCAAACGCAACAGCAGAAGCAATTGGAAGAAAAGAGATCTCAACTGATTCAGGCACAGCAACAACTTGAGCATGTCAAAGAGCAGCAATTCGTTTTTCAACATCACGCTGAAAAAACAGGAGAAATCTTAAGAGTTAAACATTTTCATCGCAAAACATCTCAGCACCAGCCTTTCGACTTAGCCTTACAGGCAGGTGAAAAAATTCATTTAAAAGGAAAAAATGGTATTGGTAAATCTACATTTCTAAAGTATTTGAGTCAGACCACATCACAGTCTAGCCATGAAACGTTTTTGTCTGTGCATACCCTATATTTAGATCAAAACTTGAGTAATTTATCACCTGAACTGAGTGTTTTGGACAATTTGGCAAAGTTTAATCCTGAGGTTTCGTCAATGGAATGGCGTAATCAACTCGGTCAACTTAGAATCCGTGGTCAAAAAGCGGAACTGCCATTTCACTGTTTAAGTGGTGGTGAGCGTTTAAAAGTGACCTTGTTGGGCTTAAATTATTTAACACCGAATATTGAGCTTTTATTGTTAGATGAACCTGAAAATCACTTAGATATAGAGTCTAGAATGTTATTGGCTCAAGCCATTCAGCATTATACAGGTGCGGTGATCCTCGTTTCACATGATGCATATTTTGTAGAATCTTGTGGCATTCAGAATAGCGTGCAATTAGTTGAATAACTCTCGCTCGCTAGATATATCTAAAAAAGCCAAAGTAGATGAACGCTACTTTGGCGAATTTAATGCTTTAGAAATCATCCATTGGAAGCATTAAGGGCAATATTGCTAAACAATACTGTATTTTAACACCCGATTTTCTTCATGATTTTTTGTTTAAGGCGCTGCTGAAGTGTAGCTGAACGTTCCTTAAGCTCGGCACGCCAGTCATTTGGCACTGAACATTTCGCGAGTCGAACCCAAACGCTGGCAAACTGTTTGATAAAACTGGCTTCGTTGTAGTGAATACCATATTCCTCACAGAGTGCTTTAATTTTAGGTGCGGCTTCTGCATAGCGGTTTGCAGGCATATCTGGGAATAAATGGTGTTCAATTTGGTGACTCAAATTACCGCTGAGTATATGCAACCATTGCGTTCCACTAAAATTACTTGAGCCACGAATTTGACGGAGATACCACTCTGCTCGAGTTTCATTTTCAGTATTGTCCATCTCGAAGTTTTCCGCATCTTCAGTAAAATGGCCATTAAAGATGACAGCGGAAGCCCATAAACTACGAATCACGTTGGCTACCGCATTTCCTGCAAATACAGGAATCGCATTGGGACCTGCAATAAGTGGAAAAAACACATAATCTTTAATCACTTGGCGCTTAATTTTCTGACGTACATCGGCTGCTTCATGCCATACATCTTTCCAAGTTTTGGTTTTATACGCAATAACATCTTCTAAATGTAAACGTTGAATGCCGACATACCACTCAAAGAAAACCATGAGTTGGGCAGCCAGTGGAATATTAAAAAGGAAACGCGGCTCCCACTTTTGCGATTCACTTACACGGATTAAGCCATAGCCGACATCATGGTCCATACCGACAATATTGGTATAGGTATGATGCACATAGTTATGGGTATATTTCCAGTCTTGACCTGTGGCAATGGTATCCCAATCATAATTAGCACCATTTAAACTCGGGTCATTTAACCAATCAAACTGACCATGCATCACATTATGACCGAGTTCCATGTTCTCTACGATTTTAGAAATCCCCAATAAACCCGTACCCAGTAACCACACCGGTGGAATCCAGCCTGCAAACATCAACATGCCACGAGATGCAATCTCGCTATAACGGACAAAATTACGAATTTTATAAATATACGCTGCATCTTTTTCACCTACACTCTGCATGATTTCACGGCGAATTTGCTCAACTTTTTCGCCAAATTCAGCAGTTTGTTCTGGAGATAAATAACGTGACTTACTATTCGGACTAATATATATCGATTGATTCATGATGACGCCCCTGATTTATTTTTATACGGCTTGGATTAGAGTTGAATACGTACAGGTGAAATGGCCTGAGAGACACATAACTTGATTTGTGTGTTATTCGCATGATCAATTTCGCCAGTGATTAAGTTTTTCACTGACCCCTGTAATTTCGTACACGAACAAGTATTACAAATACCCATTCGACAGCCATGCGCAGGTTTTAAACCGGCTTTTTCAGCACTTTCAAGTAAGTTACCTTCTGCTAAAAAATCTTGCTGGGCTAAACTAAAAGTGACAGGTTGAGCAGGTACTGAATCATCAGCAATCATTTGAAAATATTCAGTGTATAAATAATCTGAAAGCTTGAACTCACGATACAGTTGTTCAATGCTTTGCATCATTGGTGCTGCACCACAGGCATAGCAATCTCGCTGCTTAAAATCGGGGACCATGTGGTTTAGCACCTCTGGTGAGATATGTAATTTAGTTTTCAGCGTATTAATCGCATGTAAGTGTGCATGGTTTAATTGCTTCGCTAGTTGAATCAATTCATCCAAATACGCATCATCTCGATTGAAGTAAATCAGGTCAACCGTACGCCCAAGCTGAATCGCTTGTTTAAACAAAGCCATGATTGAGGTAATACCACTACCTGAAGCAAGCAGTAAAATTGGTCGATCCGAATTTAGCTTTAGGCCAAACTCACCTTGCGGTTGCGATAATTCAACAACATCACCTGTTTTTAATTGCGTCAGGTAGTTGGACACTTTGCCTTGTTGTTTGACTGCGATGACCACATGACCTGATGTATTGATTTCGACGATGCTATAGCTACGTTGATGACGTACACCATCTTTGACCACTGTCACTAGAATACATTGGCCTGGTCGATAGTTTGCTGCTTTAAAGTTGTGATTCGCTAAAAAACTCAGTTCATAAAACCCGATCCCCACACAACGTGATTTGACCAATTGTGCTTTTACACGTTTGTAGGCCCAAATTGCATCAAATTTTTCTGCAATAAAATCAATAAAATCTTGCCGAATCCACTCAGGCTTGTAACTTGTAGTTGTCATTTTTTGCCTCGGATAATGCATTAATATACATTTGTTTTTAAATTATGCTTACCTTATGTTTAGTGCTAATTTCCCACCATGTGAATTCGGGACAAAATCTATCATTTGGCATTTTTTATCATTTTATGTCTAACAATCTGTCACTTTTTGCAAATCCTAATTTGAAGTTTTGATTTGTTATAACGACACAAATAAAAAAACTAGGCTAAAGCCTAGTTTTTAAAACAGTGAAAATTAACGCATTAATATTTAAATAATTAGTCGTTTAATCAAAAATATTTAAATCAATATTAGTCTTCAAAATGTACAACAGAGCGAATTGATTTACCTTCATGCATTAAATCAAAGGCTTCATTGATTTTATCCAGCCCCATAGTATGGGTCACGAATGGTTCAAGTTTGATCTCGCCTGACATGGCTTCTTCTACCATACCCGGTAATTGTGAACGACCTTTAACACCACCGAAAGCAGTGCCTTTCCAAGTACGACCAGTAACCAATTGGAATGGGCGCGTTGAAATTTCTTGACCTGCACCAGCTACACCAATAATCACAGATTGGCCCCAACCACGGTGAGCACATTCCAAAGCAGAGCGCATCACATTGGTATTGCCAATACATTCAAATGAATGGTCGACGCCCCAGCCCGTCATTTCTACAATCACTTCTTGAACTGGACGATCATAATCTTTTGGATTAACAAAATCTGTAGCGCCAAATTCTTCAGCCAGTTTGAATTTATCAGGATTGGTATCTACGGCAATGATACGACCTGCTTTGGCTTTTTTAGCACCTTGTACCACAGCCAAACCAATTCCGCCTAAACCAAAGACTGCAACTGAGTCACCTTCCTGAACTTTAGCGGTATTTTTAACTGCACCTAAACCTGTTGTTACGCCGCACCCCAACAAACACACATGCTCATGGTTCGCTTCAGGGTTAATTTTTGCCAAAGATACTTCTGCAACCACTGTATATTCAGAGAAAGTTGAACACCCCATATAGTGATAAATCGGCTGACCATTATACGAAAAACGTGTTGTGCCATCCGGCATTAAACCTTTCCCTTGTGTTGCTCGTACAGATACACAAAGATTTGTTTTACCCGATTTACAGAATAAACATTCACCACATTCTGCAGTATAAAGTGGAATAACATGATCACCTGGTTGCACTGAAGTCACACCTTCACCGACTTCAACCACAACACCTGCACCTTCATGCCCTAAAATTGCTGGAAATACGCCTTCAGGATCATCACCTGATAATGTAAATGCATCTGTATGACACACACCTGTATGGCTAATTTTGACTAAAACCTCACCTGCTTTAGGTGGTGCCACATCAATTTCAACAATTTCTAAAGGCTGACCCGGTCCAAAAGCAACGGCTGCACGTGATTTCATGTCTAAAAACATCCTGTATGGCTTATATTAACAGATGAGTTACAGTAACCTCTTTTTAAGCCTAGATACAACCTTAAAACATGATGTTATGATGAATTTTTCAAGGAATGATTAATGCTATTCGAATGATACAATTACGTGAAATAAGTTGTACTGTCGGTTTAACTGTTTCCATCAGCCTATTAACTGGATGCAGCTTACCTAGCAATCAGTCAAAAAAAGATGTCCCAATACAATCACATGCAGAAAAATGGATTACGTCTGCTACGGATTTAGAAAAATTAGAACAAAAACAAACGGCTTATTTAGCCTTAGATGATGCCTTCTTAAGCATTGCTTCTCGCCTACATTTGATTCGAAATGCAAAATACACCATCGATTTGCAATATTACATTTGGGAAAATGATACTATTGGGCATCTGATGTTTCAAGAATTACTGCATGCCGCTGACCGGGGGGTAAAGGTAAGGCTATTAATTGATGATCAAAACGGGACGAAACTCGATCCGACCTTACAATCCCTTTCAGCTCATCCCAACATTTCAATCAAACTGTTTAATCCCTATAAATTTAGAAAATTACGTGTCATTGATTATGCATTTCGCTTAAAGCACATTAACCATCGTATGCATAATAAATTAATTATTGCCGATGGTTTTATGGGCGTAACTGGCGGTCGTAACATCAGTAATGAATATTTTGATGCCAGTGAAAGTTTTCAATTTACAGATTTGGACATCCTTTTCTATGGGGAAGCCATTCAACAAGCCAATCAAGTGTTTTTGAACTTTTGGAATGATGATTTAAGTTATTCTGTTCAGCAATGGATTGGTGCAGGTACAAAAGAAGACTTAAATCAATTAAGACAAACGTACCAAGAAAACTCTACAACGTTGACTAAAGATCAACAGCGCATTAACTATGCACAGCAACAACTGGCGGCTCAGCTTAAACTAAGACCGGTGAATTGGGCCGAAGCACATTTCATTGCGGATAGTCCGAATAAAATTCGTGGTGAGGCTAAAGAGCAAGAATTAATTTATAACCAATTTTCGACCTTGATGGGACAGCCCAAGGAACGCATGGAATTGGTTTCAGCTTATTTTGTTCCCACGCAACAAGGCACTGACTTTCTAACGGGTCTTGCAGGTAAAAATGTAGAAGTCCGTGTGTTAACCAATTCATTTTTAGCCAATGACGTCGCTGTCGTTCATGCGTTTTATCAAAAATATCGCAAAGACTTACTCGAAAATGGCGTGAAATTATATGAATTTAAACCTTATATTGAGCGTTCAAAACGCACATGGTATGAGGTCATGACCGGAAATATCATCCCTGCGAAAGGCAAAAATGCCTCTAGTTTGCATGCAAAATTTTTCGATATTGACGGTATGGTGTTTATTGGATCGTTTAACTTTGATCCACGTTCCGCAAATTTAAATTCGGAAGTTGGTTTAGTCGTTAAATCTGATCGATTACAAAACGATATTTCGGCGGCATTAAACCAGTATTTACCGCAAATTGCATATGAATTAAAACTGGATAAAAACGGCGAAATCATTTGGTTAGAGCATCAAAAAAATGGAAAAATCAACACCTATACCCATGAACCCGAAACAACTCGATTCCAACGATTTAGTATAAAAGCAGTGTCATATCTTCCTATTGAATGGATGATGTAATGACAATGTACTGCTAATTGGTTAAGTTTTTCTCATCGATAAGATCTAATAGGAACGATTTAAGCAATTTCAAGCAACTCAATAATGCTCTTGTTCAGTCTCGTTCATATGAGTGCTGGCTTTTGAAAATAACCAAACCATTGACTTCACCAATGAATTCCACTCGCCCATAATTGGCTGCTTTCAGCGCTGCTAAATGTTCCTCAACTGACATATACAACTCATGATTTTGCTGAGCATGTGGTGCATATAAATGATCACATACAAAATACACGCCTTGTGTATTTAACAACCTTTTTACAGTCCGATGAAACTCTGCTGCATACGCCTTATGCCTCAACTCATGTAAAGTTTGATGAATAACAATCACATCAAAGGTGCTGTTTTGATTAAACTGAAGTGATTCTTCCCAAGCAGATTGTTTGAAATCCCCAGTTATAAAATTGCATTTTAAGCGTTGCGCTGCACTTAGTTTTCCTTTTGCCAAGTCATGCATAGCTTCGGAAAAATCAAATGCTGTGTAATCTATATTTGGATAATGATTGATTAAAAATTCAGCAAAATAGCCTAGACCTGAACCGAGTTCAAGCACGTGCGCATTCGGGTTGAAAGCCAAAATAGAGTCGACATACATTTGAAAGATGTCATAACGCCACGGACATTTAAGATTGACTTCAGTCAGCAGCCCATTGTTTAGCTTCGATTGGATCTTTTAAGTCTATGGGGCTGTGCACATCATTTATGTGAATATTATTTTCGCAATTCATTTTCTTAGACTTAATTTAGATAGATTGAATGCTATTTATACATAAAATATCTCAATAAAAGCAAATGTTTTACTCACACTTGATGATGCTTTAACATCCACCTCTTATTTTGTTTTATCTCCTCCTAAAGTTTTCTAATGCAATTTTTTGATTTAAGCCGCCAATTCAATTTAAGTGATATTTTAACGCCTTTTACAACGCTCTCTAACCTTGGTCATCAAGAATGGTTTTTGTCGAAAGTTCGGGTTGAGCATGACTGCTTATCTGACAATGACATGATTGAAGGGCAAGCTGTGCTTAAATCTAATCACAATATTCAAATTGAGTTGGAATGGTTAATTCAAGATACAGGTCATGAATTACAGCTTTTATTTAAAGGCATTGAAACTGCTGCTAGCGAAGAAACTTTGGTGATCGTGAAAGGCGCGCAAATTGTAGATGATGCAAACAAAAAAGTTTCGTCCCAAACACTGAGTTTATGGATCGATGGCACTTTACTGCCTATGCTGCCAAATATTCGCAAAGAAATTAAAGCGCGATTAAACCTTTGGGATTATGTTGAATATGATGGCTAAGGAGTTGATGTTTATCCATTATTAAGATGCCACGTTTTAATCATTGAATGTTTGCCTGTTTAAATAAGAAATTTTATTCAAGGCATTTCATAAATTCGAAAACTTACTTAAAGGAAGCCTATATCTTTAAATAAGCTTTGGTAGGCTTCGGCTTTTTTTTCCAATGCTAGTGGATAAGCTCTAGATGATGACGGCATACGGTATAAAGTCAAATCTCTGCCTGCAAATTCGGTACGAACAGCATGCCCAATGTGTGGTTTTTCAGTATTTTCTGGCATCGAGAGCATCAAAGTATCAGTCGCCTTGTCTCCCGTCGTCATAATACTGTGGCAATTCGGCATCTGTGTAAGCAGCTTCGCAATGTCGGTTGGCTGATAGATCTGTAAAAACTTGTCTGATGCATTGCCTTTCAAACGAATCACTTGATAGGCCGTATCAAAAATGCCTATACCCTTTTCATTTAAAAAATCTCGAATGCGCTGTTCTTTAAAAGTCTTGCTATCTACATTGAGAAAATGATTTTTATCCTGAAAAAAACATAGGCCAAAGATTTTCCACATGTCATTTTGAAAATTTGGATAATAAAAATCCATTTTCCAGCGTGTTTTGGGTGGCGGAAAACTCCCTAGCATCAATAGTTTCCCATTTGATGGCAAAAATGGTGCTAAAGGATGCGTTTCGATTTGCGGATTCGCGTCGGAAATGTCTTTGCTCATATAAATTTAACTTCGCCCAGTGGTTGAATCATAAAATGTCTATGAAAATTGTTCAGTGATTTGTTTAGCTATTTTTTCAGCCCATAACTGATAAATTTCTTTACTCGGGTGAAAGCCATCTTTGGCCATTTGTAAGTTTTTCTCACGATATTCTTGTAAATCGTATTCAATTAACCGCATATTCGCTTGAGTGTTAACATAATTTTTTAACAGCGCATTCATCTTTTGTGAATATTGTCCAAACAACCATGACAATGGAAACGGTAAAGCTGGAAACGTATCCATTGGTGGCACACCTGAAATGATCAATAGCTTTGGATGAAACTTTTCCTCGACAGCTTGATATAAACGCTGCTGGAGCTTCAACCATTGGTCTGGCTGTTTTAATGTTGTAACATCATTAACACCAACAGAACTGATCACGACATCAAAGTTCTGCTTTGCGACATTATCCAAAGCATTGATGATTTGCTGGCTGTTATGCCCCGTTGTGGCTTCAAGGCAAAAGTGAACTTGATAATCAGGCGATAAAATTTTAAGCAATTGTCCCAATAACGCATCCGACTGATGCTCGACGCCGACACCTGCTGCCGCTGAGTCACCAAGGATCAATACCGATAATGGCCGATTACCCTGACCAATCATTCCACAGCGCTCTCCCACCGGTTCTGCTAAACGTGGTGTATTTTTTTTCACACGGTAACCTTGGATCAGTAATGCAGGTAACAGCAGCAGTGTTGATACTTTGAGTAGCATAATATTTAGCAATGATTGAGAGCTTGTCGACTGCATTATTTTAATTATTTTAAAAAACAAAGCATTGACTCTATTGTTATTTTTCTACGTTTTCTTTTGTTAAAAGTGGCATATTGCTAGTTTTTTATATTAATAATGATTATCATTTATCTGATTTCATTCTAGCTATTTTATTATTTCAATGAAAAAACTTTCCCCACTTTTTTTAGCTTGCTCTATGAGCATTGCTGTTTCTTCTGCTTTTGCCCAAACTCAAAATTCACCCGCTTTAACCGATACAACAGAAAAAAAACATTTTCCCTTTGCTGCTGCATGTGAAGATGTCAAAGCGCAAAGCCAAATATTATTAAACCTACAGCATCAGTTAAATCAAAATCCAAAACAACATGCTCAAATTCTTGAAGATTTTTGGAAGCGTGTAGAGCTTATAGGTACACCAATCATTGAAAACTATGATGAAAAACATGACCGTATAATTTTTTTATGGAAAGGTGCGCAGCATAATGTTCGCCTTATTGGTGGCCCAAGTAATGACCATGAATGGTTAACACGCCTACCAAATACCGATATTTGGTTTAAAGAATCGATTATTGATCATCGTTATATTGGCAGTTATAGCTTTGCTGTCGATTTACCGAACTTAGAAGGCTATCTGTCAAATTATTGTCCGCATCTGAATCCAAAACTTAAAGAATCAAGAATGCAGCGTCGTGCTGTGATACAGGTACAACGGATTGATCCTTTCAATAAAAAGACTTATCTCGCAAGTGATGACACGTCAGGCTTGCGTAATGAAAATTTAGTGGCGCTTAAAGATGCCCCGCCTTTTATTGATCCAAAACAATATCCAAATGTGCACCAGCCCCAATTACAAGAGTTTGTTCTAGACAGCAAAATTTTGAATAACTCACGTAAAATCCAAATTTACCAATCTAAAGCCAAGAAAAATCAAAGCTATATCACCGCTATATTTTTTGATGGTCAGCAATATAACGAGTTGCTGAATGTTCCAAAGGCATTAGATATATTAGTTGAGCAAGGTCAACTGCCGCCAATTCAAGCCATTTTTGTTTCTCCACCGAATGATCAGGAACGACCTAAAGAATTAACACCCAATGCAAAATTTTCAGCATTTTTTAGTGATGAACTGATGCCTTGGATTCAAAAAAATGCACCTGCAAAAGTCGATTCGAAGAAAACGGTACTACTTGGGTCAAGTCTTGGCGGTTTAAGTTCAGCTTATTTAGCCTTAGAAAATCCAAATCAAATTAGTCACGTCGTACCTTTATCTGGATCATTTTGGTGGCAAAATGAAGCGACAGACCTCCCAAATGGCATGAGTAAAATCATTCGTGATAAAACCTCGCAACCTAAACAGCATTGGTTTATTACTGCCAATAGTTATGAAAGCTCACGCAATAATAATGAACTGAGTATTTTAGAGACTTCGCCTATTGTTGCAGCCGACTTAAAAAATAAAGGTCATGATGTACATTACAAATCGTATATAGGCGGACATTCCTACGCGGTATGGCAAGTTGCCTTGCAAGATGCACTCAAACATTTTTTTGCGCAAAAGTAGTTTATAAACGTTTAGATCATAAAAAAGCCCTCAATTGAGGGCTTTTTTTGAAGCTAGTACTGATTTAATTCCAGCGATTTATGCGTTTAAAGGTTCCAAAATCATTGAAACGTACACCAACCTCACGCATGACTTGGTGTGCAGTTTTTGCGGTTAGATGACGAATATAAAACGGCTCTTTGACCACAAAATGGTGGATGGCATGGGTCGAACCAAAGTTAAAGCAAAATAATTGCATTGGGAACAACCACCACGGATTTAACACCTGAGTTTGTTTAATGACATCGCGTGGGTCTATATCACCATAATAATGCATATTTGAGCTGATAAATTGTAAGCAGAAAGAGCGTATAAAGTTCGGAATAATCCAAACCACAGCTAGAAAATTAATCGTTGGAATTAACTTCACTAAATTGACTGACCAACTAATACTTTGTCCCAACATTGGAGCAATACCATTCACCACATGATAAATGACAAATACATACCAAATGCCGTAATAAACAAAACTCAAAGGAAAAAATCCAGTCAGTTGAGAGATCAATGCAGTTTTACGTTCTTTTTCAGGTTGTTTTTCAATGAATTTCCCAATCATTTTGAACATTTGAAATGGGCGCAAATACACCGTCATCAATTGATCGCTAATGACCAATATACGACGTAATCCCCACGGCATGCCATTACTGATGCCCCGTTCTTCCAGATCGTATTCGGAACCTGAATACTTATGGTGGTTGAGGTGCAAACGACGACGTGCCCAAGGACTAATAGTATTGGGACGTGCTAACCAAACCAAGGCCAACATGAGATGATGAGCCCACGGCGTCTTTTTAAAATACATATAATGAATCAGGTCATGTTCTAATTCATGTGTCAGTGACGCAAACATCGCCACTAAAATCACACAAGCCCATGCCGGTAAAATGCCAACAGCAAACGCCCAAGCTGAACCCAACATTCCCAGTAGCGCAAAAATAAGGATGGCTGCGCCTATAAAGTTTTGATGTTTTAAAATGGGATATTGCTGACGTAAGTCTTCACCAGCTTTCGTTACGACAGTTCTGACTTTGTTAATTCGCTGTTGATCTGTCATATCGGAAGACATAGACATAGTACAAACCTAAAAATTAATGAACAGTTGTACATTAAAGCAAATTAAAAAAAAGGAAATCGCTATTTTGAGAACAAATCATCGTCTGTTCAAATATTCAACATTTTATTTATTTTCAATATCTTATTTATAAATAATCTGAGTAATTACTCCAATTTTTCTTTGTAAAGTCAGCTACTTTTAATATCTTTTCATCACAGGTTTTATGTATTCCTTTTTAACCTACAGAGGATGACGAATATCATTTGAGAATAATAAAGCCCCAAAATTGGAGCTTTATTATTGCATAAAGGTTTAACCCAATTTATTCACGATCTTTAACGGCAATACTTTCATCGCAAGACCTAAAGGTAACCATGGCCATTGTGGTACATAGGCTTTAACCGGTGCTTTCTCAATTGCTTTTGCTAAAAGATGTGAACCCGTTTTTTCGTCGACTTCAAATGGTAGTTTTTTCGCACCTTCATTGATCTCCGTACGAATATAACCAGGGAAAATAGTCGTCACTTTAATTGGGGTATCAATCAGCTCTGCACGAATACCTTCAGCTAGAGCAGCAACACCTGCTTTACTTGCACCATAAGCCGTTAAATGTTTAGGCATACCACGCATAGCACTCATCGACGAAATCACCACCAAATGCCCTGCATTTTGGCTACGGAAAATTTCAACCGCAGCTTCGCATTGCGCCAAAGCAGAGATAAAGTTAGTTTCAACTGTGGCGCGGTTAATTTCAAAATTACCTTTACCAATACGACGACCTTCACCGACACCTGCGTTGACAATAACACGGTCAATACTGCCAAAATCTGCTTTAAAGGCACGGAACACTTCAAATACTTGATCGTAATTTGTGACATCGAGGGTTTTCGCAATCACTTTGATGCCATATTGGCTTTCCAGTTCCTGTTTTAGTGTTTCTAGACGCTCTAAACGACGTGCACAAATGGCCAAGTTGTAGCCTTTTTGTGCAAACTCGCGTGCCATTCCTGCACCAATTCCCGAGCTTGCACCTGTAATTAAAATTGTTTTAGCCATGATAATTCCTTTGTTTACCTTAGATCCAAGTCAATAAATTTGGATCAACTGCTTTTATAAAATGGTGTTCATTTAAACTGAGTAATTGCGGTTCATTTCCAACCAAACGCAGTGTTGTCATACTGGTATTGGCAATGGCCCAATTAAGTGCAAATGTTTTTTCAGGACTCAGCCCTAAAATTTTACCTACGGCAACGGAGATCACCCCACCTGAACTAAACACAACGGCATAACGCGGTTTGGTTTCAGCCAGTTGACTGCATAACTTATCTAGCACTGTTTCGACTCGATTTTTAAAATGTGGCCAAGATTCATCGTATTCATGATGAAATTCTCCGCCTGTCCAACGTTCAATAGCACCTTCAAAAATTTTAGATAAATAAGCACGCGGGTTTTCATGCTTCGATACATCTTCTTTTAATAAATGCGGCTGGTTAAATCGAGGTTCATATTGAGCAAAAACTTGCTGATGATTAAATTCATTCCATGCGTTATCTGTATCAACTTGTGCTTCTGGAAAGCATTCAGCCAATGCAAGATTGGCTGTTTGTTGATGACGTTGCATGGAGCCCGCAACCACATAAGGACTTTCTTTTAAAATACGGTCGAAATACTGTCCCAGCACCTTAGCCTGTAGCTCACCGTTGGGAGAAAGCTTGTCATAGCTTTCCGCACCAAAAGAAGCCTGACCGTGCCGAATTAAATATATCGTGGTCATTTCCCTAAAATATCCTTCATTTTTTCAATATATTTTTGTGCCACATCATTGGCTTCAAGTTTTTGCAAACCGATAAGTTTTAAGGCACGAATATGTAAAGCATGGATCACAATCCAAAAATCTTTAAATGCCGGATTATTGGTTTGCTTGTGGTAAAAGCGATAATAAATTTGCTGTGCAATTACCGCTAAACGGAAAATGCCGAACACTTCATAAAAGGTCCAGTTGTCTGTTTGTAGACCAGTTTTTTCTAAGTAATATTCAACGACTTCTTTACGGCTAAACATGCCTCTCAAGTTAGTCGGCTGACGGCGTGTCGCTTTAAAAATTGCGTTATCGCCACTTTCAACCCAATACGCCAAAGCCGAACCTAAGTCCATCAATGGATCACCAAGTGTTGCCATTTCCCAATCCAATACGCCAATCACTTGGGTAGGATCATTTGGATCTAAAATCACGTTATCAAAACGCCAATCGTTATGAATTACACAGGTTTTAGAGTCAGCAGGAATATTGTCTTTGAGCCAATTACGGACATATTTAAAAGAAGGAACATTTAAGGTTTTGGCTTTTTCATAGCGTGCGTCCCAACCTTCCACTTGACGACGACAGTATCCGTCGCCCTTGCCTATTTTTTCTAAATCTGTGCCTTGGTATGGCACTTGATGCAGCTCAACGAGTTTATCAATCACATTGATGCATAATTCGCGAACTTGGCTTTCATCAAAATTTAATTCTTTGGGTAAGTTTGCACGTGGAATGATGCCTTCTACGCGTTTCATCACGTAGAAATCACAGCCAATCACTGATTCGTCCTGACATAGCGCCACCATTTCTGGGAGTACAGGATAAAATTCAGATAATGCCTTCTGTACATTATATTCACGTGCCATATCATGTGCAGACTTGGCTTTGGTGCCTTTCGGTGGACGACGTAAAATTAAATCAGCATTGTCGTATTTTAAGCGATAAGTCCAATTTGATGCGCCACCTGAATATTGAGTGACTTCTACAGGCCCTTCTATTTCAACGCCATGTTCAATCAACCAATTTCCTACAGCACGTACATCCAGTTCTTCACCCTCACGAACTGAACCGCCTACATCGATCACTGACATGCTTTTCTTCCTAAACTTGAATCTATCATGATGATAAAAATATAATTTTCTATAGTTTTATAGCATGGACAATTCGGGGTTGCCATGCCAAATATGTGACTACAACTTGTTTATTTTTTACGGCGACTGCTGTAACCGCGCTTAGCCAACTCTAATTTGGCAATCATGCCTTTATGCACTTCATCAGGGCCATCAGCTAGACGCAGTGAACGTGCTTGCGCAAAGAAACCTGTGAGCGGTGTATCTCGAGAAACTCCAGCACCGCCGTGAATTTGAATCGCCATATCGACAACTTTTTCTAAGACACTCGGCGCGACCACTTTAATTGCAGAAATCTCGGTTAATGCAGCCATATTCCCTAGAGTATCCATTTTATATGCTGCATAAAGGGTCAGTAAACGTGCTTGATCGATTGCAACACGCGCTTCTGCTACGCGTTCTAAATTGCCACCGAGTTTTAGAATTTCTTTACCAAACGCAGTGCGGCTCATACCGCGGTCAATCATCAGTTCTAGCGATTTTTCGGCAGCACCAATACAACGCATACAATGATGAATACGGCCTGGGCCTAAACGACCTTGTGCAATTTCAAAACCTTGACCTGCGCCGCCAATAAAGTTTGCAACAGGAACACGAACATTTGTGAAGCTAATTTCACCATGTCCATGTGGCGCATCATAGTCGCCAAACACAGGTAACATACGTTCGATTTTGACTCCAGCAGTTTCAACAGGTACTAAAACCATAGAATGCTGATGATGACGGTCTTTGCTTTCATCTGGTGTATGCGCCATAAAAATAATGATTTTGGCATTAGGATCACCTAAACCTGAAGACCACCACTTACGGCCATTCAATACAATTTCGTCGCCTTCAACGACAGCCGTAGCTTCCATATTGGTGGCATCACTTGAAGCAACAACAGGTTCTGTCATACAAAATACCGAACGGATTTTGCCGTCTAGTAATGGTGTTAACCATTGCTGCTTTTGTTCTTCGGTACCATAACGCCAAATCACTTCCATATTGCCGCTGTCAGGTGCATTGCAATTGAATACCGTAGGTGCAAGTAAGCTACGGCCTGAAAGTTCTGCGATGTGTGCATATTCTTGTACAGATAAGCCTTGCCCAAGTTCAGAACAAGGTAAGAACATATTCCATAAGCCCGCAGCTTTGGCTTTATCTTTTAAGACCTCTAACTGTGCCGGCCATTGCCATTTGGTCCAATCGCCACCTTGGTTCAGCTCATGAACTTCTGCCCAAAACTCAGTTTCTACAGGTTCAATTTCATCTTTAATAAATTTTTTTGTTCTTTCAATATAATCTTGTGCACGTGCTGAAAGTTCAAACATGACAACATCCTTTAAATATTATGTTCTTTACGCTTTACAACACCATAACCTGAAATCTAATATGAACAAAATGATTTAATTCAATAGATGAACATGAATAGTATTCATAAAAACACCGTCATCGATATGGGGGTTTTCCACCGTATGGATATCAATTTATATCCACTTTATATCGCAATTTATGAACAAAAAAGCATTTCAAAAGCTGCAAAAATTTTGTGTATTACTCAGTCTGCAGCGAGTCATGCACTTCAACGGTTAAGACAACATTTACAAGATGACTTATTTGTACGTGCTGGAGCAAAAATGCTTCCGACGCCATTTGCCGAGCAGATTTATCCTGTAATTAAAAATGCGCTTATTGCGATTCAAAGTATTTCTATCCAAAAACAACAATTTACTCCTTCAATGGTACAGAGCTTGAAAATTGCGGTACATGATGAAATTGAACCGATCATTTTTCCCAAGTTAGTTGAACACTTTCAACAGCAACAGTTTCAGATCCAATTTTCCAGTATCAAATTAGATCGCAAAACCATTGTGGCTGATCTTGCTGCACAGCAAATCGATTTTGCGATTGACCTTGAGCAAAACTTTGGTGAAAAGATCAATTTTCAAACCTTGGTTGAAGACCAATTCGTGATTTGTAGTCAACACCCTAAGATGGATGAGTCTATTTATCTTTCTGCTCCTCACATTGGGGTTTCTTCCCGACGTGCAGGTGTATTAGTCGAGGATATTTATTTAAATCGTAAAAAACACTCTAGAGAGATTTTTTTACGCTGTCAGCATTACTCTACTGCACTACAAATTTTGGCACAGCAACCCAAGGCAATATTAACGATTCCACAAAATATTTTGACTCATTTACAGGTTGCTCCCGAACTGAATATTTTTGATGTACCTGTAGACTTGCCGAAAATTAAACTAGGGATGTATTGGCATAATGATTTGGAACTAAATTCACGGCATGTTTTTTTGCGAAGCGAAATTTCTAAAATTTTTGCTTAGGCTATTTTCAATGAGATACCAATTTGCTTAGGCTATTTACATGGATTTAGATTGAATTTTGCGTGATGAAACTTTCTGTATATTTATAGATCAAATGCTGATTATTTAAGGTATTTTCAACTGACCGTCGGTTTATTCGACAGCCATAAATCATGAGTTCTTATAAAATCTAAATTCCTGTTTTTATGCGATATGAGCTCGTTCATATCATTGTGTATGCTTTCAAATCTCTCCGCGAATTGGCTCATGTCGTTAGGTGCAGTACTGTGCCTGATCACTGTCTATGTTCTCTATAAAGTCACCATTTTCTTAAAGGATTTTTTCCAGCCTTTTAAGAAAGGAAAATCTTACCTCTGCCGTGTATCCGATATTAGTGATGGCGATACCCTCACCTGCTATCGGATGAATTTAAGACGTTCTAAAACCAAACTTCGCTTTGCTTATGTGGATGCGCCAGAATCGACACAAGCCTACGGTAAAGAGTCAGCCCGCCTGATCAAATCCATGGTTTATAAGAAATTTGTCCGCGTAAAAATCACTGATGTAGACCGTTATGGCCGCTGCGTTGGGGTTATTTATCGCTATCGTAAATGCATGAATGAAGAAATGGTAAAACGTGGTGCTGCGTGGGTGTACGAAGAATACATCCGTGACCAAAAGCATTTGCACTATATGATGAATTTACAAAGTAAAGCACGTAAACAAAAGAAAGGTTTGTGGAAAGCCAGTCGTCCAATGCGCCCTAAAGAGTATCGTAAATTACATAAATAACAGACCACAGTGCAGCATGGCTAAGGAATATTTGATGACTTAGCCATGTCTAATATTTGACCTTTTTTTACTTCGCTATACAATAATGCTGCTCTTTTGGGCATAGAAAATAAATTAGATAATTAAAATTGGAATAATAATGACTGAACTTACTTCAAACGAATTGAATCCGTTTCAACAAGATCAAAATATTCAGCCTCAAATTCAAAAAGCCGATCATCCACTGTCTCCTGAAGGACGTTTTGGCCGCCTGTCCTATTTAGCGTGGTTATTTATCATTAGTATGATTTATACCTGCCTATTGGGCATCAGCGTCGCGCTGGGTCTTTTTGCATTTTTCAATTCAGCAGAACGTAGTATTGATGCACTTTTTAATTCACTCTTAGGACTCAGTGCAATCGCACTGATTGTCGTTTCCATTATTGCAATGTTTGTCGCAATGATCTGCATTACGATTCGTCGTTTACATGATCTAAATAAAAGCGGTTGGCTCTGTTTAATTTTTCTCATCCCACTGGTCGGTACCATCTTTAGCATTTATGTGATGGCTGCAAAAGGTACTGAAGGTGAAAATAAATTTGGCATTAAGCGTCCTACGGAACAAACAGAAAAAGTCATTGGGTCATTGTATCTAATCCTGATGATTGTTTATTTATTGGTCATGATCCCATTGATGTTCAATATGCAAAGTATGATGAGCAATTTAGAACAAGCCCAATTACAAGAACAAGCAATGATGTCTGAAGGTGAACCTGAAGAATTAACAGATGAACAAATTGCGGCTTATTTAGAGCAAGCTGAATCAGAAGGTGAAGAACTTGCTTATGCAGATGGTGAAAGTGTAGAAATTTCAGAAAATGCAGACAGCTCAGCAGAAGATGCTGCAATTGCAGCTGTAGAATAAACACGTATTGTTTAAGGTATCAATTCAACGATATGCATTGAACGATAAAATTTAAATGAAATGTTATGCAAGAAAACCTGTGTGCGCACAGGTTTTTTTATACCTGTTTTTATGCTTTGAGTTGTTCACTTGAATTCAAAATAAATTAGGCGTAAAGTTGCGATAATTTAGTTACCCTAGTTAACTATCATGAATACCTCATTAGGTTTCCGCTCTTCACTTCTGCGCTGTGCGCGTTTGATGAGTGATGAAATCAACACAATTTTATTGCCCTATCAATTGAACTATTCGCTTTGGCAAGTCATGTTTGTCATCCGTGAAAAAACCGCTTGTACATCTATTGAAATGGCTGAATATTTAAATGTATCCAAGCCATCTATCACAAAGCGAGTCAAAATTCTTGCACAGATGGATATTTTGAGTCACGTACAAACTGACGATAAACGTCAAAAGAAAATGAAGCTCAGCGAGACTGGACGTGAGTTATTTCAGCAATGTGCAAAAGACATAGATGCCTTTGAGCAGCGCCTGATCGCGCCATTAGCTAGCCAAGATATCCAACGCTCCATTCAAATTTTACACCGTGTCATGCAAGAACTTGAACAAAACACTGTAGGTGATGATCATGCAAGATAAAGCACCACTTTGGACTCGAAATTTTATTTTAGTCAGCGCCATTAACTTCCAATTGGTTTTAACCTTTTATCTCTTGGTTGTGGTGATCGTGGGCTATGCGGTGGCTGAATTGGGTGCGACTACAGCCCAAGCAGGTTTAGTTTCAGGCTTGTTCATTGTCGGCACATTGGTCGGGCGTTTATTGGTAGGCAAGTTCCTAGAACGCTTTGGACGTAAAACGACACTGATCGTTGGTTTAATTGGCTTTTTAATTTTTTCTGGTTTTTACTTCATACAGTTTGGCGTCGGCATATTGCTCTTCATACGCTTTATGCATGGCTTTATGATGGGTATGGCATCAACAGTGCTGGGTACCTTAATTGCCCAAATCTTACCAGCGACACGTCGCGGTGAAGGCATTGGCTACTACAGTATGAGTAGTACTTTAGGTACAGCTATTGGGCCATTTCTTGCCATTTGGATGATGTTACACATTGGTTATCACGCGATTTTTATCGTTTCTACGATTATCGCATTGAGCTGCCTATTGGTTGCCTTGCTGATTCAAGTGCCCGATTTACCCAAAATCAATAAACCCCTCGATACTGTTGAAGCCGTCAAAAAACCGTGTTGGATTGCTCAATTTGTAGAACCTAAAGCATTACCGATATCATTCATCATGCTTTTCGCTTCAATCTGCTATTCAGGTGTTTTATCTTTCATTAACTTCTACGCCAAAGAAATCGATTTGGTTGAAACAGCCTCGTTTTTCTTTTTGATGTATGCCATTGCGATTTTAATTTCTCGCCCATTTACCGGCCCGTTGATGGATCGTAAAGGTGAAAATATTGTGATCTACCCTGCTTTTGTGATTATGGGCGTAGCATTGGTACTGCTCAGTATCACACAGAGTTCATGGATGCTTTTACTTTGTGCCGGCTTACTTGGACTCGGTTATGGCAATATTCAGTCGGTCTGCCAAACAGTTGCCGTGAAAAGTGCACCGCTTGAACGTATGGGCTTTGCCACTTCGACTTTCTTTATCTTTTTGGATGCAGGCTTAGGCTTTGGACCATACTTTATCGGTAAATTGCTCGACCATATTGGTTACTCACAATTGTATTTGTATAGCGCATTTGCTGCCTTTGCATGTATGGGTGCCTACTACATTTTACATGGTCGTTATGCCGTTCGAACCGCTTAAACTGTATTTAAACATCAAATCGTCGGCTGAAACGTCGACGATATTCTAAGGGGCTCAGCCCCGTTTTTTTCTGAAATAACCGTCGAAATGAGCTTGGGTCACTATAGCCAACCTCTCGCATAATCAGATCTAAAGCATGTCCCGTTTCTTCTAAACGCTTTCGTGCAGCTTCAATCCGTATCGATTGTAAGTATTGATTCGGTGGAATATCCAAAGCCGTTTTAAAATGTCGAATCAATGTCCTCGTTGTCACATTAAACTGCGCTGCAAGTTCATCTAAGACAATATTTTCATGATAATGCTGTTCTAACCAATCTTGAACTTTTTGCACCAAACCATCCTGATGCGGTTTAGATATTTTCAATAATGAATAGGACAACTGACTATCACGACGATAATCCAGTACAAATGATTTTGCCGTATGGATTGCCGTTTCAAAACCATAAAAACGTTCTATTAGGTGTAGTCCCAAATCAAACCATGCTAAGCCGCCGCCTGCACAGTAAATATTTTGGTCATGGCTAATGAGCTGATCTGCATTCAGTTTGACCAAAGGATAGCGTTCACGAAACATTTGCTGAAAGCCCCAATGCGTCGTTGCCTGCTTACCATCTAAAAGCCCTGCTTCCGCCAGAAAAAAATTACCCGTACAATTTCCTGCGATCATTCCGCTCTGCACTTGCTGAGTTTTTAATAACTCGATCAGCGCTGAATTTTGCGCTAAAACATCTAAAATCGCCGCGCCTATCGTTGGAACAATGATGATATCTGCATCTGTTATTTCAGAAAATGCTAAATCTGCATAAAGCTTGATGCCATTGATACATTGCACTGCTTGACCATGTTGTGAGGCAATTTTGACCTGAAATAGCCGCTGCACATTTTGTTTTTGGATCCGGTTCCAACTGACCCCCGCCATTGCAAATAAATCAATGACCCCAGTAATCGCGGAAGCTAAAGCGCCATCAAATGCTAAAATTATGATTTTCTTCATTTAAAGTTCAAATTATCAAAATGTCATTTTTGACTTATTAAGTGTCATTATTGACAATTCTATATCTAAAAATCAACTGCTAGGCTTAAGCCATAAAATTCGACCCGATTAGAGATTGATCAATGGCGCAGTTAATCAATGACAAAAATTTAAATTTTTTGCTATTTGACGTGTTTAAAGCGCAAGACTTAACACATTACCCACGTTTTGCTGAGCATGATGCTGAAACCTTCAAAAGCATCCTAGAAACTGCACAAGGTATTGCTCAAGACTTTTTTGCACCTCATAACGCAACAGCCGATCAAAACGAACCTACGTTTGATGGTCAACAGGTTAAAACCATTGCTGAAGTCAAAACGGCATGGAAGCAATTTGCAGATGCCGGCTTGCTTTGTGCGCAGCATGATTATGATGCAGGCGGTATGCAACTTCCGACTTTGATCAACATGGCTGCTAATGCCTATTTCATGTCGGCAAATCCATCGTCAGTGGCTTATTCATTTCTAACCGCTGCGGCTGCAAATGTGATTCAGGCTTTCGGTACGACTGAACAAAAAGATATGTTTGTACCGCATATGTTCAGTGGTCGCTTTGCTGGAACGATGGCCATGACTGAACCTGATGTGGGTTCATCTTTGGGTGATTTGACCACAAAAGCCATAGCACAAGCCGATGGTACTTACCTCATCAAAGGCCAAAAGATGTTTATTTCAGGGGGTGACCAAGACATCACTGAAAATATCGTGCATTTGGTCCTTGCTCGCATCCAAGACGCACCTCAGGGCGTGAAAGGTATATCGCTGTTTATTGTTCCGAAGTTTAAAACCCTGAGCGATGGTTCACTTGCAGGCGCCAATGACGTTCAACTGGCTGGCTTATTACATAAAATGGGCTACAGAGGTACAACATCGACAGTACTGAGCTTTGGTGAAAAAGACCAATGTACAGGCTATCTGATTGGTGAAGCAGGTGCTGGTCTTAAATATATGTTTAAGATGATGAATGAAGCACGAGTCGGTGTCGGCTTAGGTGCAGCCATGATTGGATACCGTGGCTATTTAGAGTCACTCGAATATGCCAAAAACCGTCCACAAGGTCGCTTAGTATCAGATAAAAATCCTGCTGCGAAACCTGTCAATATCATTCAACATACAGATGTTAAACGGATGCTTTTGGCGCAAAAATCTTATGTGGAAGGCGCACTTGCATTATGCCTATTTGCTGCACGATTAATTGATGAACATCAAGCCGCTAACAACGAAGACAGTGCGCTGTTATTAGATTTAATTATCCCTGTCGTCAAATCATTCCCTTCTGCCTATGGTCCAAAAGCCAATGATTTAGCCATCCAAGTTTTAGGTGGTGCGGGCTATACCCGTGAATATCCACTTGAACAATGCTATCGTGACAATCGCTTAAATCCGATCCATGAAGGTACATTTGGGATTCAATCTTTGGATTTGTTGGGTCGTAAGCTTTGGCAGCACAACAGCAAAGGTTTGATGCTGTTATTACAACGTATGCAAAATACGATTGATCAAGCTCAACATCCAAAAACTCAGGCGCTTGCAGCGATTTTTTCAGCGCATTTAAACACGGTGAAGAAAACCACACAAACTTTGGGACAAGTCCTCGCCCAAGGTCATGTCGATCAGGCACTGGGTAATTCTGCCTTGTATCTAGACATGATGGGCAAAGTCATCATTTCATGGCTATGGCTTGAAATGGCCAATCAAGCCCTTGTGAAATTTGAACATTCCGATTTAGCTGAAGATCAACAATACTTAGCTGGTAAATTACAAGCCGCGCAATATTTTATCCGCTGGGAGTTACCTGAAATAGAACATCAAGCCAAGTTATTGCTAGAACTTGATGATACTTGCCTCAACATGCAAGAAAGTTGGTTCTAGCCACCCGTTTAGCTCAGTCCTCAATGGGCTAATCTGGACAAGGTTTTCACGGATGAAAATCTTGTCCAACCCTATCTATTTCAATAAAAAAACAATAAAAAAGGAACTTAGTTTTCGTTCCTTTTTTATCGAAATTGTGTGTTATACGCTGCAATTATTGGAAGACTTTAAAACGAGCAGCATCATCCATATAACCTTTTTCTCTCGCTTCACCTTCCACTGAACCAAAAACCAATTGAGCACGAAGTTTCCAATGCCTAGGAATGTCCCATTCCGCATGCACTTGTTCATCCACAATTGGGTTGTAATGCTGTAGTGATGCGCCTAAACCTTCGGTGTGTAACGCAGTCCAAGTCGCAAATTGGGCAATGGCAGTTGAATGCTCTGCCCAAATCGGAAAGTTTTCTGCATATGACGGAAACTGTGCTTGTAGACTACTGACCACATCTAAATCTTCAAAGAACAAAACCGTACCTAAACCTGCTGCAAAACTTGCCATTTTCGCAGTCGTCTTCGCAGCACTTTCTTCATCTTTTGCATAAGATTTTAATTTGTCAGCGACTAAGCCCCAAAATTTTTCGCTTTCACCATTAAATAAAATAACAGCACGAGAAGATTGTGAATTAAATGAAGACGGGCTTTGTTTAATCGCTGTTTGGATCAAATCAGTTAAATATTCTGTGCTTTGGCTTACATTGTCCCCAATAGCATAAATAGTACGACGTTTGCTTATCAGGTCAATAAACTGATTTGACATATAAAATGGTCCTTTAAAATAAAATGTGCAGATGAGTCAGAAACATTTGGAATGATGAGTATCGCGACTTTCCAAATGTTTTGAATGCTCTACTTGCTAGATCGGTCACTATGAAACAGTCACTTGTCGAAGTAAATCTGAAGTTCTGCTGTACATATAAAAAATCCTCCTAAGCGGAGGATTTTTCGACTAAAACTTTGTACAGTTTAGAATTTTGCTTCTAATACATTCGCTGATACTTGGTTTTTCCAAAGCTCACGTAAAGTCGGTAGATAGAATTTTTCACCTAGCTCGACCAACTCAGCATCAATTAAACCATGAACTTCGTGCATGAATAGATAATCCAGTTCAACAGTTTGTAATTTTGACTGTGCTTTTTTATATTCTTTGCGCTTTTGCTGTGCTTTTTTTACCAAGTTATCTGCATAAGCACGGTCTTTATATTGGGCAATAGCATTCAAACGCAGTTCGATTACGCCCCAACCACTGAGTAGCAATTTAAATTTTTCAAAATCTGTCGTTGTCGATTCCCAGCTCATTTCTTCTAGATTTTCATTTTCAGGCAAAACTGGTAGCAAAAGCTCCATAACACTTGGGAAAATCTTTTTAAAATTCAAAACAAATTTAACAGGATGCTCGCCCGGATAGTCTTTAAATTGAACGTTCTTTTGGACATCTGTCAAATAGATGGTGAGCATTGGGGGAAATCCTTAAATAAAACACTGTCTTGCAAATATTTATTCAAACAAATGTCAAATAGCAACGAAAACAGAAAAAGAAAGGCATTTTAACAAGTGTGCCAATGAATTCAAAGCCCAATCCTATGAATTACTTGCTTCATACTCCGGTCTTGCTGCATTTTGTTCGTTGCCCTATTTTTAATAAACAGTCCTGTTTATATACATACATTTCAAGATGACTATGATTCAAAAAAATATGTGTTAGCCAGTATTTAGCGATAAAAAAGAATTAAAAATTTATCCAATAAAAGAGAGGCTGAGTATGAGTCAGCCTCTCAAATTATTTTCAAACACTCTAATTGAATGATCTCAAAAAATTTATTTGGTATTGGGTGAAACCATTTGCTCAGGACGAACCACTTCATCAAATTGCTCTGCAGTGACTAAACCGAGTTCTACCGCAACTTGTTTTAGAGTTTTACCTTCTTTATATGCAGTTTTAGCAACTTTTGCAGCATTTTCATAACCAATCACTGGGTTGAGTGCCGTAACTAACATTAATGAATCATGTAAAAAATGATCGATTTTTTCACGGTTTGGCTCAATGCCTACTGCACAGTGGTCATTGAAGCTATTACATGCATCGCCGAGGAGTTGAATAGATTGCAATAAGTTAAAGGCAATAACCGGCATAAACACGTTTAATTCAAAGTTACCTGATGCCCCCGCAACATTAATAGTTGTATCATTTCCAAGTACTTGAGCGACCACCATCGTCATGGCTTCACTTTGAGTTGGATTGACCTTACCTGGCATGATGCTTGAGCCTGGTTCATTTTCTGGAATGCGTAGCTCACCAAAACCACAGCGTGGGCCACTGGCTAACCAGCGCACGTCATTGGCGATTTTATTTAAACTTACAGCAAGTGTTTTTAACGCCCCCGATGCAAATACAGCAGCATCACGTCCTGCAAGTGCTTCAAATTTGTTGGGTGCAGTTACAAATGGCAGACCCGTTTGTTTCGCAAGTTCTGCTGCTGCTTTTACAGCATATTCAGGATGTGCATTCAGACCTGTGCCGACCGCTGTACCACCTAGTGGTAATTCATACAGTCCTTCTAAAGCTTGATTTAAACGCTTCAAACCATGATCGAGCTGTGAAACATAGCCGCTAAACTCTTGGCCTAATGTTAAAGGCGTTGCGTCCTGTAAATGTGTACGGCCAATTTTAACAATATCTTTAAATTCTTTAGATTTAGCTTCTAAGGTATTACGCAGTTTCGTTACAGCAGGAATTAAAAGCTCATTGATTTGTAGACTTGCAGCCACATGGATTGCAGTTGGGAATGAATCGTTGGTCGATTGAGCACGATTGACATGATCATTGGGATGGACAGGTTTTTGTGAACCCAATGGATTGCCTAGTTTTTGATTGGCAATATTGGCAATTACCTCATTACAGTTCATGTTACTTTGCGTACCAGAACCCGTTTGCCAAACTACCAGTGGGAATTGTGCATCCCATTGACCTGAGATCACTTCTTCGGCTGCATTGACGATATAACCAGAAAGTTCCTGAGGGATTTGACCCAATGCTGCGTTGGTGATCGCAGCTGATTTTTTCACGAGACCCATTGCACGAATCATTGGACGTGGTAAACGTTCACCACCAATTTTAAAGTTTTGCAAACTACGCTGTGTTTGTGCACCCCACATCGCATCGCTAGGTACTTCAACATCGCCCATTGTGTCATGTTCAATACGTGTTTGCATAAATGACCTCATATCCTTATTTATAAAACTTGAACGTCTGTGCAGAATCAAATTCTGCTGATAAATACAGTTTAGGTAACTTGCTTAGATTTGTAAATAATAACCATTATCAATTATAAGTGGTTTATTTGATAATCTTTATCGTGATTTTATAAAGAAAATCATGCACGACGATTAAATTTACCCAATACAAGACGAGTTAATTCCCTCTTAATGTTTGTTGATAGAAACGCCATTCATCTTCTAGCATCTTCTTTAAATCTTGTTCAGGCTGCCAATCAAAAGTACTTTTCGCTTTCTGTGTACTTGCCCCAAGCTGGTCATATTCATGGCTTGGGTAAAAACTAGATTCGACCGTCTTAATCTCCGCCTGTGTCACTTCTGAAAGCGTATCCAACAGTTGCTGTATCGAAACCAACTCACCTGAAATATTAAAGGCCTCACAGGCAAACTGTTGCTGTGACAACCATTGCAAACATTGCCATACCGCCTTACAACAGTCGAGTACATGCAAGAAACTCCGTTCCACAGTACCATCTTCAGTTTTGGCTTGTTTGCGAAGTTCGATAAAGTCTCGTTGTAAAGCCCCGACTTGCATCGCAAGCGGCACAATATTTTTTGGCAATGGCGCTACAAACTCACCTAAAACTGCATGCTCGAAAGCACCTGCGACGTTTCCTAAACGCAAAATCGCAATTTTCCACTCATTATCCGTACGTGCAGTATCCCGTATAATTTCTTCCACCATTTGTTGAGATTTCACATAGGGATTTGGATAGGTAAAATTGATTTCTGTGTCTTCTGTTAATTCTGCCGACGACTGACCATATACCGCTAAACTTGATAAATGGATCAGTGTTCGTACACCTGTTCGCTGCATGGCACGCAGCAAACTCATGATACAACTGACATTATCATTATAATATTCAAGTGGTTTAAGGACGGATTCTTCCAATGACTTAAAGCCTGCCGTATGAATGACAGCATCGACGGTATATTGTTCAAATACTTTATTGAGTGCGGGAGTATTGCGAATATCGAGTTTGACAAAAGGCACATACATGCCTGAAATAAATTCTAGTCGTTCAAGTGTTTGTAAATTTGCATTGGATAAATTATCCACAATAATGACTTCTTGACCTTGAGCCATTAAACTCAAGGCTATATGTGAGCCTATAAAGCCTAAACCACCAGTCACTAAAATCATTGTTTAGACACTCCTTATAGTTATCAAGCTTTTACAAATCTTTGGCATCATCTTGGTGTCGTCACCAACTTATCTACAGATCTAAATTTTGAAACTTCGCCTCAGCATTTTTCATGAGCCGAATAATCTGCAAGAGCATTCTAGTTTTATCTTACTGCTTTAGAATTTTGACTGTGTTGCAGTTATGGATATTAACTGTATTTGATTTACGACAAATGACCTCGCTAGCGATCCAATTTGAAGACATCACAATTATTCGTGGCATTTGAGTGAACGCGTTTAGAAGAAGATATTTAAAAATAGTCGCACGGCAAACATATTACACAGCAACAAAATATTAGAAATGATCTTGATCGAATGAGCAAATTGAATTGAGCAGTCTGACTATTTTTGAGGTATAGGATCTGGATGTGAATGCCAGATGAATCATTAGAATTACTCATCTAGCAAGATGTTGGCAATGTAACTGCAACAGCAGCAAAAGTTTGAAATCGCAAATATCTAAGCAACTTAATTTAGCGGATATAGCCTTTTTTGATCATGGCTGAGAATAGGAACTCGTAAACTTTTAAGATCAGGCTCACCAAATATGACCCATATTTTCGCCATAAAGACAGTCCAACAAAATTAAGCAAAACCGCAATGATCAGCGCTCCCGCCATATCCATTGGATAATGCACACCCAAATAGACTCTCGACCACGCCACAAGAAAAGCGAATGCGAGAAATACATAGCCGACAGCTTTTTGCTTTGAAAAAATATAAGAAAATGCAATCGTACTAAAAAACAGCATGTGATCACTCGGGAATGATCCATTCGGTGAATGTTCTATAATCGTGCGTCCAACGTCCAAGACAAAGGGTCTAGGATAGTAAAAGAAACTTGAAATCACTTGGCTGATAAGAAAAGCGACGATAGTAAACACAGTAGCTTTAACGATTTGTTTTTTGGTGTCAAAATTGCCTTTAAACCAAGCCAAAAACATCAAAAGAATCACGATATAAAATAGATCATTGGCTATAAATATGGCGAAAGAAATGGTGAAATCCGAAGCATTGATTGAATTAAATAAACTTAAATTAAATTTCTCTATATTCATGAGTTGGTTTAAAAAATGAAAAGATCATAGCACTCTGTAAAATCAAAAATTGCGTTTTATTCATATAAAGATTTTTCAGTATGTAACCGCACAGTTTATTTATGAAAAGTGATGGCTTGAGGCTGAATCCAAAATAAACCCAAGGTATACCTATAGCTATATTTGAAGAAAAATTGGCAATGACTTCGCCGCCTAAATAAGCAAAACTGTGCAAATATTCAGATCATTGAGTAAATCATTGTATACTAGCTTTTTCTTCTGAACTCAGAACAAACTGTCGATCTAGACCGTTTATTCATTTAGTGAATTTCGATGAGTACTCTATTACTAATTACCTCCTCACCTACTTCGATATTGGCTTGGCATGCTTTAGGTCTTGCACAAGCGTTGAAGCAGAAAGGCGAAAACTTTCGGGTTTTTTTCTATCAAGATGGTGTAAATGTCGCAAATGCCCTGCAATGGGTGCCAGATGATCAGCGCAAACTCAGCAGTGAATGGCAAAAACTCGGCATTCGTTTACCTGTTTGCGTAAGTGCAGCGCTCGCACGTGGGATCACAGATCAGGAAAATGCACACCGTCACAATATTCAGCAACATAATCTAGCTGAGCATTTTGAACTTGTGGGCTTAGGTGAACTTGCCGATGCCGTACAAACTGCAGACCGTTTATTGCAATTCTAAGTATTTTGATTGCCGCGCATTTGTAGCATTGAAAAGGAAAATTACGTGAAATCTGTACTGGTTGTTTTAACCCATGCAAATCTTGCAAGCTTACAAGTACATGAAAGTCTTTCTGCGACCATGGTGCTTGCAACCTTCGGCTGTGACGTTAAAGTGTTGCTCAAAGATGCTGCGCTGAGCTTACTTCAAGCCGAACAAGAGTTTAGTCAACTCAAGCATGCATTTAAACTCGCATCCAACATGGTTGATAGCTTTGAATTTTATGATCTCACCCCGATTTATATTGAACAAAAAAATTCACAGCATCCATTTGTGATCAACAGTGAACAAGAGCTTGAGTTTGTTCAATTTAATACCGAATTAATTCAACAATTTGATCATGTGTTGTATTGGTAAAAGAGGAATGATGATGTCAAATTCTACGCTGTATTTAGTCCAAGCCAGCTATGCCAATACCCTACAGCACATCCAGCAGTTAGCCAGTTTAATCAACCCTGAAGATGCGATCATCTTGATGGGTGAAGCAGTCTTACATATTGCACATGAACAAATACAGCAATTTGGCACATGTTATGTACTCGAAAATGATGCTGAAATTTTAGGTAAAACTATGAATTATAGTCATATGAAAGTGATCGACTATGCCGCTTTTGCTGATCTATGCCTAAAATTTAAACGATGTATTTCACTCAAATAATTTGAGTAAAAGCGATCCATTTCTACAATCTTCTCTTTTGGAATGAATATGAATCTTGAATTAGACCAAGATGGCCATTTGGTGGATTACACTATTTGGAATGAAGCTGTTGCCCAAGAACTGGCTAAAAGTTTAGAGCTTGAGTTAAGCCCTTGGCATTTTGAAGTTTTACAAGCTGTACGACAGTTTTATCAACAGTTTGGTCACTCACCGGCAACTCGCCCACTCATTAAATTTTTAATGAAAACGGTGAGCGCTGATATTAATAATGCGGTGTTACAGGACAAATTTAATACGGGTTTGGTCGCTCGGCATTTAAGTCGTTTAGCGGGAATCCCTAAGCCTGCAAATTGTTTGTAATTTTAAAGTAATCTAAATACCGCTTAGGCTATTTTGACTATATGGATGCAAATCAGCATCTTAAATAAAGCCATCAAACAGCTTAGGCAGGTTTTAATTGATTTAGAGCAATGTAATAGGCTTGGGTAAATATCGGTTTGACCTGTTTGGCTTGAATCGGTTCAGCACAACATGAGCACACTAAAATCGGTTTAAATTTTTGCCCACATGCCTGATGCACATATTCAACAGGTGATCCTAAGCCCTGATCCATATATTGATCGGCCCAATGGGTCATAGCTAAAAGGATTGGATACAAGTCTAAGCCTTTTTGCGTCAGTCGATATTCAAAACGTTCCTGACGCTCGACATAAGCAACTTTGGTTAAAATACCTTCTTCAACCAAACGCTTTAATCGGTCAGATAACACATGACGCGTCACACCGAGATTTTGTTGAAAGTCATCAAAACGTCGAATGCCCATAAATGCATTACGGATAATCAACATGGTCCAACGATCTCCTAGCACTGAAAGTGCACGAGCGATTGAACACGGTTGTTGACCAATATCATCCCATTTCATTTTATGAACCATCAAAAATAACGACCAACACCCAATTTAATTCATGCCTGTTGATTTTGCAAAATCCTTTTCAATAATCTTTGATGTACAAATCATAAATCCACCATCGTTTCAACGCATTCATTTTATCTGCTTGATCTGTAAATGAACTAAAAATGTATTTTGTCTTTATTGTCCTCAATTATTTCTAGCCATGCACGCGTTGCGGGACTCATGGCAACAGTGGTATTCCAGGCCATACTGAGTTTCCAGTCTAGGTTTGGATTTTCTAATTCAGCCATATGGTATTTTGCCGCATCAAGTTGTTCACAATAAATTTTAGGCAGGAGTGCAATCCCGACATTTGAATCTACCATTTTGGCGATGAAGTCCCACTGGCTACTTTTACACACTACATTTGGCTCAAATCCGACGTAATTTGCCGCCTGTATAATGATGTCATTGAGTGTGAAGGTATCGTCATACAATAAAAAAGATTCTTCTTTTAATTCAATCAACGAAACGGTTTTTCGCTTACGCCACTGTGAGTTTTTTTTAGATAATAAACATAAAGGTGACTCCATCACCGGAATACCGCTCAACACCGGTTTCAAGTGACCCAAAATAATTCCCACATCGACCTGTTTTTTTAAAATGGCATTTTCAATACCCGTCGCCCCTACCTCAAAAAAGCTCAGTTCAATATTGGGGTATTTTTTATGAAACAGCGCAATTAACTGACTGAACAATACCGATGCCAATGGCGGTAAACCTAGAGTCAATTTACCTTGTTTTAAGGCACGAACTTGGGTGACTGTATCAAGCATCCGTTGTTGTTCATTCAATATCACTAAAGCATGCTGATAAATCTGCTCTCCCATATAGGTGAGCTGCGCTTCCCTTTTACGCCCTGCTTCACCTTTATGAAATAAAGGCACGCCGATCTCATCTTCTAACTGACGAATTAATTTACTAATGGTCGGCTGAGTGACAAAAAGCGCTTCTGCTGCATGACTAAAACTCTGTTTTTGTACGATGGTCACAAAGACTTTTAGGCTTTTAATGTCCATTATTATTCCATTCAAGCATAATTAATAATTAATTATTCATAATTATACAGGTTATGCACTTTTAAAATAGCGTCATCTCCTATTCTGCTGTTGTCTCATGGATACGCTTCCACAATCTACTTCAAAATTTACCCAGTTTCTTAAAACTTTAGCGCAGATAAGTTTATTGATATTGATCTGGTGGATCGGCTCTTGCATTCAATCATGGTTTAACTTGCCGATCTCTGCTGGCGTGATTGGTTTATTGCTCCTTTTAGCCGCATTGTTGAGTGGTTTATTTAAAATGCAGTGGGTCAAACAAGGCTCAGATTTTATTTTGGCTGAACTGGTTCTATTCTTTATCCCCTGTGTAGTTGGATTAATTAAATATCAAGATTTATTACTCAGCTCTGGCTGGCAGTTAATTTTAGCCGTGGTACTGGGTACCGTCTGTGTCATGGTGTTTACAGCATTTACGGTTTATTGGGGCTTTAAACTCGAGGCAAAACTTAAAGCGAAACACCAAACTGCGACAGATCATGATGTCAACACAGCAGGAAAAACCTTATGAACGATTTTGGGTTGAACAGCATCTCTGTATTGTTTTTCGTCCTGACCCTAATCGGTTATATTTTGGCGAAAAAGCTACATCGTAAGTTACCGTATATGGTTCTTTCCCCTGCACTATTCGTCCCGTTTGTGCTGATTATACTCATGCTTTGCTTTCATATTTCATATGACACCTATATGCAAGAAAGCCAATGGATTGTATGGATGCTCGGCCCTGCCACTGTGGCCTTTGCTATTCCCATCTATGAATATCGGCAAATTATCCGTCAGCATGCGCTGAGCATTAGTTTAGGCATCGTGATTGGCATGTTAGCTGGGATTATTAGTGCTTTTTATTTGGCACAGTTGTTTCAGTTTGACCAAGAAACGTCTTATAGCTTAATGGCACGTTCCATTTCTACGCCCTTTGCCATGGAACTTACCTCGAATATTGGAGGTTCAGTAGAATTGGTGATTCTATTTACCATGATTACTGGGATTGCCGGCGTGGCTATGGCTGACCTAGTTTTGGCTGGGCTTAAATTGCATTCACGCTTTGCACAAGGTGCGGCTCTTGGCAATGCTGCACACGGATTTGGTACAAGTAAAGCATTATCACGTCATAAAGAAGAAGGTGTTGCAGCCTGCTTGAGCATGGTACTTGCTGGAGTATTTATGGTATTGCTTGGGCCATCGCTTATTCATTTAGTCATTTATCTGTTGGGATAAAATAAAAAGCCCAGTGCAGTCTCTGGGCTTTTTAAATGATGATTTAAACTGTTTCATCTGTAAAACTATACAGCTAAATAATGTATTGCTATGACAAACGCTAAAAGACTCGACACTTCTGTGATTTCAATCGCGGCACCAATTGTATCTCCTGTCACACCACCTATACGCTGAATAAATTTCCATCGCAAATACAATAAAGTACAAATAAATGTAAGAATACTGACCACTCCAAGCCAGCTAAAATACAAACATGCACTTAGGCAGAGTATAAAGACCATGTATGCCGACTTGCGTCGAATAGTTTCTGCTATCGATGAGCCTAAGCCTTTTTCACGGACATACTGAGTTGTTAAAAACAAAAATAAAGGGGCTAAACGACCCAACATTGGAAATACAATCAATGCCAAATACATTTTCTGTTGTAGCAAAACATAAAGTGCCGACCATTTGAGTAAGCAAATCACGACGAGGCTCAAAACACCGATCGGCCCACATGCAGGGTCTTTCATGATGTTAAGTGTACGCTCGGCATCACCAAAGCCACCGACCCACGCATCTGCCGTATCAGCTAAACCATCTAGATGTAATCCACCTGTGAGCCAAATCCAAACTACCAGCAAAATACTGCTGAGTAAGATAATCGGCAGACTATGCAATGTAAAAGCAAGCAAGGCAAGAATGCAACCGATCAACAATCCCACCGCTGGATAAAACAACAAAGACTGTCCATTTTGCTGTTTCGATGGCATCGCTTTAAGTTGAATCGGGAAAGTCGTGAGAAACTGTAGAGCAATCCAAAAAGGTGTCATTCACTTTGCTCCAAAAGACGAATATTTGTACGATTTTGCACAATGAATGAATTTAATTGTCCCAATTCGGCAGTCATTTTTAATAAATCATCTAAGTGACTTTGCTGTGCCATACATTTCAATAATTTAATCACGCCGCCATGGGAAACCAATAAAACGCGGTGCCAATGATGCTGTTGAGCCTGCAAGACTAACTCATCTAGACCGCTTAATATCCGATGTTGAAATTGCTGAAGACTTTCTGCATTCGGTGGCGTAAATGTGCTGGGACTTTGCCAAAACTGTGCGAGTAACTCTGGAGTGTTTTCATAGATATGCTTGGTTGATACCGCTTCCCAGTCGCCAAAATGCATTTCTTGAAACTTCGCATTTTCAAACATTGGACATTTAAGTTGTTGAGACAAATCTAAAGCAAATAAACGGCAGCGCTGTAAGTCAGAAGTGATGATGACATCCCAGCTCGCTAAACCGTGTGTATGTATGACGCTCAATACATCATCTATGGTCTGCTGCATCTGCTGCCAACCTTTTTGCGTCAAAGTATCATCTGTAGAGCCACGTAAGGTATGGCTCAGTTCAGTCTCACCATGACGCAATATATCTAAACGGAAATGTTCCATTTAAACTTTTTCACCAATCACAGCAGCTTGTGCAAAAGTCGCCATGTTGTTATGTAAACGACATGCCAAACGAATTAAACCCAATGCCGCACCGGCACCGCTGCCTTCACCTAAACGTAAATTCAACTTTAAAAGTGGTTCAGCTTCAAGGGCTTGAAGTAAACGTTGGTGCCCATATTCAGCCGATTGATGACCAAAAAGCATCCATTCACGTACAGCAGGATTTAAACGAACAGCGACCAAGGCAGAAACCGTACTAATAAATCCATCCACGACCATTGCCAAACCCAATTGCGCACAGCGAATGTATGCTCCAACCATTGCGGCAATTTCCAAACCACCTACAGCACATAGAGCTTTAAAGACATCTTGGCCGACATAGTCCTGATGTAAAGCTAAAGCTTGATCAATCACTTGTTTCTTATGTGCCAATTGTTCAGCACGAATACCTGTACCAACACCTGTCAGTTTTTCGGCCGGCTCATTAAATAAAAAACATGCAACAGCAGAAGCCGAACAGGTATTACCAATGCCCATTTCCCCTGCGACATAAATAGACGCACCTGCAGCGATAGCATCTTCAACACTTTTACGACCAAGATTCATCGCTTCAATACATTGTGATTCGCTCATCGCAACAGTTTTAGCAAAATTTGCTGTACCCGCTGCAATACAGTAGCGCTCTACCCCTGCATATTCATAAGCTTCGCCTACCGAACCACAGTCAATCACTTGTAGTTTGGCTTGATACTCACGTGCAATGACACTAATACATGCACCACCTGTCGTGAAGTTTTGTAGCATTTGGCGTGTGACAGCTTGAGGATAGGCCGAAATATTTTCTTCCATCACGCCATGATCACCTGCAAAGATGGTGATCCATGGGAAATCGATATTAGGCTGATCCGTGTTTTGTAATGATGCAAGTTGCACCGCTACATTTTCAAGTTCTGAAAGCGAGCCCGTAGGTTTAGTTAGCTGTAACTGGTGATTTACCGCCTGTTGCTTAGCTTCGATACTCGGATTTTGACAGGGTTCTTGCCACCAGTTCATGCTTTATCTCCTTTTAAGATTATTGGAAAACCTGCAACACAAAACACCACATGGTCAGCAATTTGACCAATTTGTTGATGTAAGCGCCCAGATTCATCGACGAATTTTCGACTGATTTGTCCCATGGGAACAACGCCTAGTCCAGTTTCGTTACTGACTAAAATAATGTCTGACTTTAATGTTGGCAGCACCGTAAGTAATTTTTGGCATTGATGCTGTTGAAAGTCTGCTTGTTCATGCAGCAATACATTACTCATCCACAGCGTTAAACAATCGATAAGAATGGTTTGATGAGCTTGGTCTATTTCAACTAAGCGATCGGCTAAATACAAAGGCTCTTCAATCAGCCCCCAATGTTCAGGTCGGTCCGCTTGATGATGCTGAATTCGCTCCTGCATTTCCTCATCATAGGCTTGTGCTGTAGCCACATAGATGACGGCTTGAGCACTTTCTTTGGCTTTTTGTTCTGCAAGTCGGCTCTTACCTGAACGTGCCCCACCCAAAATGAAATGAATCATGACTGTGCCATCTCTATATTTTGTCTAAACTGATGTTGATAATAAGGACTCAACACCCCTTGTAATACTTGAGCCTGATAATGACCAAAAGTCAGCTGCTCGCTTTCAAAATCAAAGCTGTGCTGTTCAATTTGTTGGATTCTTTCAAAAATATCATCGCTATTCCATGCCTGTTTATACAAGCCCAATGTGATATGCGGACAATATTCGATTGGTGCAATTTCATTCGAACTTAAATTCAAAGCTTGACGTAGATGGTCTAACTTACGCTCTACATCCACAATTTCAATAAACAGCGCGCTTTGAAAGCTATTGATCTGACCTGTACATAACCGAATATTAGATAGCGATAACTGTCGAAGTTGTTGTTGGTGCAGTGCCAATTCATCTGCTGAGAAATTATCATTCCATCGTTGTTCAGAATGATCGAATAATTGGGTTTTATTCAGCTCTTGAAAAAAACCACAAATAAACACGGTAATATGAAATTGGCGCGTATTCGGCGTGTATAAAAGATCTGAAAACTGCGCTCGAAGTGCTGTAAGATATGCCAATAATTCAGGATCCTGTATTTCTATATACCACAAAGCATAGTGCTGACGACCTTGATGCCAATCGGGATAATCCTGATTGAGCGTCGGTACGACTTGCATTGAGGGTTTTAAAAACACAGATAAATCACTTTAAATTCAATCTGCTTTATTAAAGCATGAATCAAAACAGACTTTGCCCAATTTTGATTTAGTAATATTCATTTAAAGCTGAAATTCATTCATCTAAAGCATCTTTGTAAGAAAAAAATGCCGAGTCATACTCAGCATTTTGATTCAATATATATTGCGCACAGATAAGCATTATATTTTAGGCAAATTTCGCAGTATCTTTCTGATCTTGCGTTACAGCATGGTTTTTCCAAGATGTAAACTGCTCTGTGGACTGATCAGAAAAATGCTGCAACTGTATCATTACATTGGCCTCAATCTGTTCAATACGTTCCAGTTGTTCAAGCTCGTTTGTCTTTTTCAGTTCTGAAAATTGCAACTGGATAAAGTTGATAGCCTGATCCATCGAACATTGATTAACACTCACGGCATACATCAAACCATAGACAATACCTTGCTGTAGGTGCGTTGTCTCCAGTCCATATTTCACATTGGTCGCCAACGAGCCCAACACTCGTTCATTAATTGCAAGTTTACGTAAAGGATCTCGTGCCACACGCGCACACGGATCTTTATACGCATGTTCACAAGAGTTTATAAAGCTTTCTGCCAGTCGTGTTAAATCAAAAGCACGATTTGGTAAGCGCAGTGCTAAACCAGCCTTCACCTCGTCAATGAGTTCATGCATAAATTGATCAACACGATGATCTGCAAGTGCCACACCTATGGTTTGATGATTGAACAGTGCAGATTGCCAAGCCAACATGGCATGTACGCCATTCCATAAGCGATTTTTGATTAGCTGAATATCTTCAATATGATCGACCAAAATCATTTGACGCATTTTTTCTAACAAAGGACTGTTATTTTCTACATAGATCGGCATGTCAGATTCTGCGTTAAATAAAATTAAATCCATGCTTTGCAATATATGACTTGGGTGGAAATTTCGGCGCATATCCTCAACATATAAAGTGGCTTGACGTTCTTGATCAGGATTTAATTTCGTCGCATCTTCTAAGTCTAATTGAGCATCCACTTCAACTTCATCTAATTGAAACTGTTTGAAGATATTATATTTTATACGGAGCTGACGATATAAGTTTTGGTCACTTAACTTAGATACCATGCGGTTGACCACGGTATCGCAAAAATAGTGTTGTTGTATGATTTTCTCTGCAACGACCGCCCCTGCAAGCTCAGTTAAAGCCTGTTTTAAATGTGTCATTAATAATTGTTTTGCCCCAACTTTATTCAAAATAATGAGCATCGTTAGGGGTTCTATGGCTTTTTCATCATGTGCAATATGTCGTGCATACAAGCCTTGCGCAATAGTTTTGGCTTCTTCTGCAATCGCTTTTTCAGGCAAACAGATGGCAACCAAACTCGACTCTGTGTACATCTCTTGCATCTGCTGAATATTTTCAGCATCAATGACTGCCATGTTTTCAATGCGTTCGTCATAAGACAATTGACCATAGCGAATACAATAGGTACCAAATGCATTGACCGCAGAGCGATATAAAGGGTTACGTGTCGAAGCATAGATTTTTTTCGGGCGAGTATAACCATCCCAATGCGACAAAATTTGTGCTAAATAACCACCACCAATCGCCCCAAAACCATGAATACCAACAGTGAGCTGATTAAGGGTTTGTGGAAAAGCCTCTTGCACATGCGGCATCTCTAAATGCGCAGTGAACGGGTCAAGTTCCGTCAAACAGTCATACATACATTCATAATAATATTTGGCTTTGGACAGCATGTTTTGATTGGGCGATTTAATATCTTTAAACAGTACGGTAATACCGCCAGCGTCAAAGGCCGAAGTCACACCATTTTCCGAGTCTTCAAACATCAAACAATCAGCAGGATTTAAATTCAGCTTTGCGGCAGCACGCATAAATATTTCAGGATGTGGCTTACCATTTTCAACTTCATCACCGCAAACCAAGACATCAAAGAACTTATACACATTGGCATTGATGAGATATTCTTCTGCGATTGCACGGCGACTCGATGTTGCCACGGCCATCCTCAGTCCTGACTTGCGTAAGCGTTCTAATACTTGAACCAAACCTTTTTTGATCGGTACACCAAACTGACGAACATGCTCCAACTCTAATTCATCTGCGCGTTTGCGAATATCTGCGTATGGAATGTTTTCATCATATTCGGCTTGGGCCAATCGATGCGCGCTTTGTGCACTTAGCCCCAAACAATTCATCAGATATGATTCGGAAAACTCAACACCGGTCAATTCAAGAGATGCCTGTTTCAATGTTTGAAACCGTAAACGTTCAGTATCAAACATTGTTCCATCCATATCAAAAATGGCGCCCAGAACCAAATCATTATTAAATTTAAGCATTTAACCTCCGTTATTTTTTATGTGAAAAGAATAACGGAGAAAACTATTGATTCAGTACTTTGAGAATTAATGAAACAATTGTGATTATTTTTTAATCAAAGTGCTTGCTTTAAACATCTATTTTGTAAGATCAATCACCGATCAAGTAACATCATGTAATCAAAGCCCACTATTGTCAGGATAGTCCTATCTTCACACCGACCTATTGAAGTAAGTCTACAAGTCTCTGCATATTTCACTCAGGTACTCGCTTCACGGTTTGAGTTTTGATTTGAAATAAAAAGAATACGATTAAACCAAGCATCACTAAAAATAAAAAATAATACGGAAATTCTTTGTGCCATTGATATAAACCCGTACTAATCAGTGGCCCGACAACAAAGCTCAAAGCCTGAGTGGCTGTACACCAACTTGCCACCTTAGTCTGTAACGCACTGGGCGCCGTTTGCGCTGCACCCGTTGTAAATGCAGGGATTAAACATGCAACCGATATACCATATAAAAGATATGTAGCTTGAAATATCTGTAATTCAGTAGTGAAAACCGAAATCAGCAAGGCTGCTGCCATGCTAAACAGCCCAACCCACAGTAAGCGATATACGGACCAATTTAAATACTTAGAAATCAGCGTTTGCATAATCACCAAAGCGATACCCACGACGAGAGAACACTCTGCAAAATGCACTGCACCTTCTGCAGCAGTCATATTAAAGCGGTCTTGAATATAAAACCCGGCCGTTAAATTTACGGTCACGATGGCAAGATAGAGACTGAATCCCAACATTAACCATGGATAGCATTGCTGAATGCTCAAATCTGTAGATGGTGACTCATGCTTTTCTGTCACTGGCTTTTCAACGCTATGCTGTTCGGTATGTCGGTCAAAGCTGAACACCAAGACCACAGAAATCAACGCTAAAATAATAATTGCTGCCCACAGTGGCGTCATGATTCCACCAAAGCCCAGCAGCAAGGTGGTTAGAAATGGACCAATGATCACGCCTGCACTATTTAATGCACCGAATTTTGACATTGCTTGTGAACGCTGCTGCTCATTGCTAAAACGGGTCATCACATAAGTTTGCAAGGCAATCTGTGGCATCGCCATAAATACCCCAGTCGCTGCGCGTGACAACATTAATAAACTAAATAGCAGCAACATCCCTATATGAACAGTAAGGCCATACATCAACACGGCTGTAAATATCCCCCATGTCACAGCCATGCCCACAAAACCGATACTCAAGAGTTGATAAATCGAAAACTTAGATTGATTTTTTGAAATGTAAATCGCACCAACAGCCATCAGCAGCGCACCGACGGAAACCATCGCACCGCCTTGTAGTTCAGAAAGTTTTAACTCACGAACCAATGGCGCCAACAGCGGCAATATCATCGAGAAACTTGCACCATTGGCAAGACTGGCAGCAATAAACAGTTTGTTATTTCGATCCATTATTTTTGTTATCCATTTTTAATGGCTACGTTATAAACAATAGAGGTGACTTAAGCTACCTCTATTTTGTAAGTCACGATACCGTGCTTTAAACCTGATTCAGGCTTTAAATCAGTATTTCACCGTATAACTTAAACCGTAGGTGCGACCTTGAGCCGCTAGGCTAGAAATTGGGCCATAGACAGTTTCAACCGACTGACTGTATACCGACTTATAATCCGTATTCCACACGTTGTAGACACCAAAGCCCACATTACCCGGTCCTACTTTTGCATTGGCAATCACGTCCATCGTTGCAAAGCCTTTAATTGACGCTGCTGGAGCAGATCCATATTTCACAGCGTCTTTTTGGGCTTTGTCTGTACCGCCAATCGCTAAAGCTTGAACACGTAGGCTCATGTCATTATCAAATTGCCACTCTGAAAATGCTGTACCTTTTAAAGGTGCTACACGAATGGCATCCAATTCTTGCCAGTCACCTTGGGTATTTTTAAATTGGCCCGTGGTATATGCAACTGTGCCGCCAACTGTCCAATTTGGTTGAACTTCATAACTGGCATTGGCTTCGACACCATAGATACGTTCATCGGTATCAATAACATCAATGGTGTAATTCGGCGCACCAAATTTCAGGCTTTTATCTGAGTCATTATAAAAAGCTGTCACTCCTGCATTTAAACCACCGGCATTTTGTACACGCCAACCGAGTTCATAGTTATTGACTTTAATCGGGTCAATGGTTTGGCTATTAATCACAGAATTTGCAGGCACATCACGCAGCATACGTTGCACATCGGGCAAGTTTGAACCTTGTGAGAAATTAGCAAACACTTGCTGTGCATCTGTTAAGTGATACACCGCGCCAACATTAAACAGCGTTGCATCATGTTTTACATTGCCGCCATTCAGTGTTTTCGCCACATAGCCTGGGGTTAAATCTGCAGTAATGGCTTCCATATAAGGCACAGATGAATCGACATCGCTTTCTACCCGCTCATGGCGAATACCAGCTTGTAAGCCAAGTCGGTCGGTTAATTCATATTGCACTTGGGCAAATACCCCAAGTTTTTCTGTTTCAACATCTGGGCCAAAGGCATAGTAGTTAAACGGCTGATAACTCAAACCATTACTTTGAATAAAGGTTGCGCTGTCATACATCTGGATATTTTGTTGATCTTTTTCATTTTCATAGTCCACACCATAGGTTAGCCCCAGTTCACGACCATTTAAGTTAAGATCTTTTTGTAGAGCAACACGTGCGCCTAACACATCAATATCGGTTTCTGACTGATACACCAAGAAGAGTTCAGGGGTCATTTGACGTGCAGATGGGAACCAACGTGCCTTTTCATTTCGATAATACGTTTCAGCGTTTAGACGATGCCCTAAAATATCCTGATTTTCATATTGTGCATTGATGCTATAACGTTCAGTTTGTGGTTGTTCAGCAAGTTGTAAACCTTTTACCGCATTTAATGACAACGGCAGCTTGCCACCCACGGGCTGTGAGCGCAGCGCATTTAAATTTGGACCATAGTCAGGGCCATAGTCACTATCTTGCTCATCATTATAATATTGCGCACCGAAACTCAGCGTTTGACCATCGGCAATTTTCCAACTGACGCGACCATTTAGATCTAAGGTGTCGGTATCTTGACGGTCTGTTTGCGCAATTTCAGGTCCAATACGGTTGCCATGGCTATCTTGTATTTCACCACGTTTGGTATAGCTAGCACCTAAAGTTCCGCGTAAATTGCCTTGATTAAAGTTCATGGTTTGAGCAGCTTCATAAGCTAACGCATCGGACTTAAAGTTATTACCAGAAGTGACACCGACTTTCGTTTCAAAACTCAGCGGTTCCGATCCACCACGTTTGGTGATGATATTGATAATACCGCCTGTTGCACCTGAACCATAAATACTACTTGCACCTGAGACCACTTCAATTCGTTCAATCATCGACGGGCTAATACTTGCCAGTTGTCGAGATCCATCACGATATCCCGTTTGCGGCACACCATCGATCATGTATTGCACCACACGTCCACGCATGGTCATCCCATAGTTAGACGTTGTACCACTCGATGGAGTCAGTGATGGCACCAATAAACCGACAATATCGGCTGTGCTTTTACCTGCATTAGCTTGTTTTTCAATTTCTTCTTTAGGAATGCTGTACACCGTACCCGCAATATCGGCAATGCTTTTCGCAGAACGGGTTGCCGTCACAACAATCGGTTCCATTTTAGTAGCTTCTGTAGTTTGTGTTTCAACTGCTGTATTTTGTGCAGTGTCTGTCGTGACGTCTTGCGCATAAAGCTGAGTGCAAATTGCTAAGCTGAGACAAGTCAGTTGCATCGGTAGAGCTAAACGTTTCATATTCTTTTCCATTTCTTAGAGTTCCGATTGAGTCGGAAGAGTTTGAGTTTTTAAATTTTGTGTTTTTAAAACAATGCGTTGACTAAGTAAGACACTGATTACTGAGCCGATTGCCAATACCCAGTAAAAATATCCATAGCCTAATGATTTTGCGAGAAAACCTGAAAATGCGCCGCCAATGAAGTACACAAGCAATTCAAAGCAAACTAATATAGTGAAATCGGTACCCGCCTGTTCTTTAGAACTGGTCTGCATGAAATAGGCATAGAGTGATGTCATGGCGATATAACGAATGGCTAGCATCAACACGACAAATACACCTAAAAGCAGATGCCATTGATTCAACCATCCCAATACAACGGCTGCCCCAATGACGGCATATAGCAATGTACGTAACCATCCTGCCCAGACCAACAATTGCGTCGCTTTGATTTTTTTCAGCAATACAGCTGCACTAACAGCTGCAATCAGGCCGACACCGGCACCGACCACAGACATCAACACCCCGATCTGAGACAGTGACCATTTTTGATCGATCAACATGGGATTCAGCATTGCCATAGCGGGTGCTTCCACCACGCGATAACAAACAATGAGCAGCAAGGCCCAACGAATCTCAGGTCGTTTAAACGCTTGTCGTAGGCTTGGTTTGGCTTTGGCAATTTGAGTTTGAGGCTCTTCTTGAATAAAAAACACAGCAAACATGGTTAAAAATGTCAGCAGCGCTAAAGTTGTGAGCGCTGACTGCCAACCCCAATATTGGTAAATCCATAAAGTCGCAGCGCCACCGAGCATACTACCGACGGCCACCCCAATACTTTGTGCCATACTGCCCAGACGGTAATTGCCTTCGGTAAATTTCTCTACGGTATAACCATCAATCGCAATATCTTGCGTTGCCGCAAACGTTGAAATCCATAAACCAACAATGACAAATAAAGTCAGCCCATAAGAAAACTGCGTAAAGGCTAAAACCAGTACCCCCAGTACCAATGCGATTTGCGTAAACAACAGCCATGTTTTACGTTTACCGAGTTTTTTGACATAGAGCTGATCGATCCAAGGCGCCCAAAAAAACTTGAATGCCCATGGAATGTAAAGCAGCGATAACATGCCAATCCAACGTAAATCTACCCCTTGATGTCGTAAAATGGCAGGCAAAGCTACATTGTAAAAATACAAAGGTAATGCATGTGCTAAGTACAAAATGATCACGACGCTCAAACTCAGGACTGAAATTTGAGATGGTGAAATTGCATGATTTAATTTTCTTGAGTGTTGTTGCATATCCACCTCTGCACTGCCCATTGCAGCGCATCAGACTGTTCTAATGAAACGTAATAAGGCACACGCCACGCTGCATGCAGTGCGGGTGTGTTTAAACGTTTGAAGTCATCTGGATCTTGCGCAATACGCACCAGACCCAAACAATATTGAAAAAAGAGATGTTTAAACTTCTTGTACCAAACGGCCTGTATTTGCCGATATTCTTCTGGAAAAGTTGTTCCCTCAGCCGTTTGCATAACCAAAACAAAGGGCTGACTTTTCAGAAAAAAGCGCTCAACTTGAGTCAACCATTGTTCAAACTCTTCCACTGAAACATGCGCTGAAAAGCGCATGTCCAGTATGTGCATGTGGGTGCAGCGATAACTCATGACACCGCCTTAGCTAGTTGCTGATGCTGAAATGCCTTGGAGTCGTTTAAGTAATGACCGAATTTTGCATAAAAAGTTTCTCTAAAGCAGTAATACAACATGGCAGTCTTTTCAGGCATTGGGATTAGGCGCTGCGCTTCATAGCACATGTCTTCAACTACGACGGCATAAGGCTTCACACTATGATCAGGCTCTCCCACAATCTTGGCTGATGCGGCATTTTCAAAGATATAAAAACTCAATAAACGCATGACGGGACGTAAATAGCCTTTACCAAAAACGGACTTTTCACCAAATAACAAATGCCAACCTAGATCTAGCTCGTCACCGTCGTAGTACAAACCTAATCGATCCCGTTTTCCCTCGTAAATCTCTGTGTAGCCCACATCTTTACCGTTTACCCCTACGATCAAAATTCGGTGATGATCATCTGCCAGCATTTTTTCGTAATACACTTTTAGTTCAGTTTCTGACTTATTGAGTTGCCACTGTGGAATCACATGCGGTTCATGCATCCATTTATGAACCAAAGCCATATCTTCTGGATATTGCATTTGTCGTAAGTAGTATTGCGTCTCATTCTCATAGTATTCATAAAAATCAGGTAGTTGTCGTGATAACGTTGTCATGATGTCGTCCTTTAAATTTATTTAATCTTTTCTGTTCTTAGCTCAAAAATCTGCTTATGACGCAATACGGTTGGTTGTCGTTTTCTGCTCAGCCGTATGCTGTTGTTTCGCCCACTGATTTAATGTGTTTGGACTCACAGGATTTGCAATTGGGTCTAAAAATACAGGTACCGGTCGTTCTGCTTCGTCGTTATAACTGGTAGTAAACAGTCGAACTCGGTTCAGACAAATTTTCTCGAAACTTGGACGGAACATACTGAATTTTTCAATACGATCTGCCAATTCAGGATGTGCTTGATGAAATTCGTCGATCACGCTGGAGATGGTTTGCCAAAACTCAAGTTCTGTATGCTCTGGATAATCTTCAAGGAAGACATTACAGATATAGCGGTAATGCACCATGAATAAACCTGTAAAGATAAAGTGACTAAGTTCTTCAGCAGGATGGCGCAGTAAAATTTGCCCTTCGGGTGGTAAATTTTCGAGTTCTGGAAAATCTTCATCAACTAAATTGACATCATCAATAAAGTCCTTCAGCACCATTTTTTTCGGTAAGCCATTTTCATGGATCAACATGGTGTTTTCACCGTGCGGAGAAAAAGCTAAACCATATTTGTATAAGCAAATTAGTAGCGGTGTTACACAAACTTCGGCAAATCGTTTCAGCCATTGCAAAGGCGTCAAACCTGAAGCCTGAATCAACACGGATAAAATAGATTGACCGTTTATGTCTCGATGTAACAATGCGGCTTGGGAAAGTGCCATCTCATGTTCACCAATACATGGCTCTACACTTTCACGCCATAAGCACCCAAACAATTCTTTAAATTGGTAAGGCGCACCGTCTATCTGATCAAAACATGGCTGTTGCAAAGTTAAACTTGCAACTTCACCCAAAAATGCTACCTGTGTTTTTTGCAGGTCTACATCATGATATTGAATGTCCTTCAGCCAAGCGGTCACCGCAGGTGCAGCCAAATTTCGTTTTGAAGGCAAACCTCGATAGACCGCCGTATTAAAGATACTGACAGGTAACTTCACATAATGACGTTCAGGATGACTGGTATTGCATAAGGTACGAATGGATTGCATTGGCACATAGTCATCTTGTCCAATGTCCAGCTCTACAATGCGCTGATCGACGATTTCATTGGCATAGGTCGGGATTAACCACTGATGCCACTGCCACGCATGTACAGGAATAAAATAATACTCAGCAGCATCTACGGCTTTGTCCGCCAATTGCTGTTGAAAATCGTGTAATTGCGCAGAATTCAATTCATGGCGATATAAGCTTTTCGCATCCCAAGCCTCGGTCGAACGAAACTCAGCTAAATCACGATGAACAGCTAACCACAGAACTTTAACCGTTGGAGAAATCTCTGGTGCTGAGCTTAAATAATCATCATAGCCAAAGCCCATACGGCCTTTACTCATAATGAGCCAAGGGTGTCCACGCAACATACCTTCAATTTGATAGTGCGGTGCTGACAGCACAGCCTGACTCAGCAATCGCTGTTCATCAAAAACGTGTGCTTCAGCCAACCATGTATTGTTCATTTCTTTAATCAAATAGGCCTTGGTAAATGGTTTCACCTCAGCTTGATTTGAAAAAGCACGAATAAATTCATGCAGATTCCATGCGGGCTCTGTTGTCGATTCACTTAACTCTCGAACGCTCCCTTCAACAATACGCCAATGCCCAAGCAGAAACTGAGTCGCTTCAAATTGATACGTTTTGTCATCCAGATTGAGTTGCCAAGTGTTATTTTCCACTTGCTGAATCTGAATAATTTCTTCATATAAGAATTCAGCAATCGCCATTTCAATCAGTCTTTGCCCTGCACGGCGCCACTGCGTTTGATTTATCTGTAATTTTGCAAATGTCATTATAATTTCTCGAGTTTAACCGCATTCTGTTCTTGCTTATTCGGCATGGTCGTATTGCGGTTCATTGCATAGTTGGCAATGGTTTTTTTAACGGATAAAGGTCTTTGGATATTGGTTGGCGCTGATTTCTTCACAATGCCCATACTGTGCATTTCAGTATTTTCACTGGGTGAAAAATGTTGGAAACTTTGTGCTTGATCGCCTAAATCGTATAAGTCAAAACCCAATAATTGATTAGCAATGACCGCTGCACGGTGAGCACCCAGCCCTAAATCTGGTGTTCCTACGCCGTGGCTGTGCATTTCCTGATTTTGAACAAAAATTTCACCGACAGCGTCATGCTGTACGCGGTAGTCCTGACTAATTTTCCAGCGACCGAATTCATCACATTGAATCAGTGGTTTTAGATATTTGAGATATTGCCACTCTGGACTGTGATATCCCGTTGAAGCCACGACAAAGTCCGCATCTAGATAGAATTGTTCTGCCGTGACTTTATGCTGAAACTGCAAACGGATGCCCGCACCATGAGGCTCGGCATCGACCAAACCCACCTGAGCATGTAAATGCGTCTGTTGAATATTTTGACCAATACTCCGGTGATACAGTTTTTGGTAAATATCACGGATGGTTTTTGCACTGATGCCCTTATATAACAAACCTTGTTGTTTCAGTTGTTCGGCTTTATTTTCAGGACTTAGTTGATAAAAGTGCGTAGTATAATCCGGACTAAAATGCTCTAAACCCAGCGGCGCATATTCCATCGGGAAAAAACCATTAGAACGGGTCAGCCAATGCAATTTAAACTGCGCTGTTGTCGTCTGATCCTGCAAATATTGACGATCAAACAGATCCATAAAAACTTCGGCCGAAGACTGGCCTGATCCCAGTACAACCACATTCCCTTTCAAGTGATTTAACGCTGCATTGCAATAATTTGCAGAATGTAAGCAGCGCTCCGGATATTGCTGTTGTATGTCTTTTAGACACTGTGGTAAATGCGGAATATTGCCCGAACCAATGACCAAATTTCGACATTGATAACGTCTAAAACGTCCATCTTGTTCAACCATGACTTCAAAGCCTTGCTCTTGGGCATAAATGGCTTTTACGGTTGATTGATATTGAATATGCTCTAGTTGGTCTGCAACCCATTGACAATAATGGTTATATTCACGTCTAGGAATCTGAGCTTGTTCTAAAAAATAGAATTTGTATAAACGCTGCTGCGCCTTTAAGTAATTTAAAAAACTAAAAGGACTGGTTGGATCGATCATGGAAACCAGATCGGCCATAAACGGCACTTGCAGTACTGTATTGGGCAATTGCATACCCGCATGCCAGTCGAACTGTGGTTTCTTTTCAAAAAATTGATACTGCAAATGATTTTGCTTATGTAGCAAACTCGCCAAACTAAGGTTAAATGGCCCTAAGCCTATCCCAATAAAATCAAGCATATTGCACATCCTTCTGTTCCACACATAAAGGATTTGGCAACTGTACATAAACCGATTGCTGATCGACTGGGGCAATCAATTCATCCAGCTCATACAAGCGCGTCAACAGATTACCCTTATACGGCAAGGTCGGCTGATACAGTAATGAAGGAATCAATGAACTTTCTGGATATGCCCGATGTAAGTCCAAAAGTTCATTTTGCAATATCGATATCAACACTTGCTCTGTGACATATCCAGTTGCACCAATTGCATTGATAATGCCGAATAAAGTATTACCAAAGAAATAATAGCTAAAGCGCTCATCGACAAAGGCTTTGGAACCCACGGCATGCGCTTTTTCTTGCAACTCTGGAAATACGCTTAAGACTTCACCTGCAAGTTCTTCAATATAGTAAAAGCCTTGATTGTCGCGCAGCCATAGATATTTAGGCATTGCATGTTCAAGCTCAAGTAAGACATTTTGCTGATGTGATTCAAAAGCCATTCCGTATTGATGGTACATATACATCAGTGGTTTCAGACTAATTGCCAAAAATTGTTTAAACCAATTGATCGCAATGGCGCTTTGATCAAGTTCAGGTTGTTGTTTTGCTATTTGTTCAAATAAGGCATTAAAACGGCTTTTCGGCTGTGCTGGATGATCTTGGCATAATGATGCAATACAACTCACCTGCTGCTTTTCACTAAAAGGCTGATCACGGAAGATGCAAATAGTTTCATCGACGATTTCATCATCTATGTTCAATGCCATCCATGCAGGATCATTCACCGCTTTGAGCGTTGGGCATTGTTGTAAAATACGTTCACCAAGACTTGAATGCCAAAGTCGATGGGTCATTTCACCACGGTGACATTCTTTGGCAAGGTTAACCCGAATTGAATTGGTGATCATTACAGATAGTGATGGTTTTAACATCCACGGCGCTGCAAAACTTGCCATAGTGCGTACCGAAGTTGTTGGTGAAAATGCCCAACCTTTCTCGCCAAAATCGATAATTTTTAATTTGGTTTTTAAGTTTTTAAACCATGTTTTTGACTGTAAATAACGTGCTTGCCAAGGATGCAAAGGCAATAACTTATAATGTGAATAGGCATTCAGTAGTGCTTGATCAGTTTCTGATAAATGCCATTGCAATTCACTTTTCAATTGCGCTGATACAGCTTGATCTAAAGCTGAACCTTCTTGAATATATTCTGGAGCTACCAACCAATAATGCAGTTGGCTTAGACCTTTGGCTTCTGGCGAATACCTTTCCCAATCTTCATGCACAAAACCGACCCGACTTTTCGGTGCAGGATGCATGCTGTGCCCTAAAATTAAAGCTTGTTCCGATTCAATGAAACTTTGTTCCGCTTGGACCAAAGCCTCAAAATCATGTTCACGTAGTGTCAAAAATTGAATAAGCGCTTCACGACTTTCGATCCAACGCTCCAATAATGATGAAGCATCCAGTGTATGACCTGACTCTTGTACGAGCTGTTCAAGTAATAAGCTCGCGATCGCGGTGATACTAAATGACTGTTTCTGTCCCTTGTTAAAGACGTGTGGGAGATCTGCAAGACGATGTCTACCAACAAGGCTGACATAAGATAGTGGTACAAATAACTGTGATTGTATGCAATCTAAAGGGATGCATAACAACGTCAAGCCTTGGCTAAACGTCAATTGTGATGAATTCTGTTGATACTTTTCCAGTAAAATACCTTTACCGGTTTCTTGTGAGTATGCATTGACAAGATGCTGCATCGCCAAGCGATTTGCAAGCTCTTTCATCTGACCATATCCTCTATTTTTAAGCTTTTCCAAGCTTTGTCATGTAATTATGTTTCTTTAACTGTGCAAGTAATCCTTAGTACGCTCGCCAGCGTGAAACCATGTTAATGATAATCATTATTGTTAATAATTGCATTTTTGTGAAGATTTGCTACAGGATTGCAAATTTGGTCTTATCTCTATGTATTTAAAAATTAATTTTTTTAATATGAACTTTTCTGTTTTTATTTATACAATTTTCTGAAATGGAACTAAATGATAATTTTCTCATTTAGCATTGAACAAATAAATCATATTGCTTATTTTTTAGCCGAATTATCACATTGTGCAACTTAAACTAAAAACCCATGTCTTTTACATGGGTTTTTATATTCTGCTTTTAACCAAGCTTTTATTTAAATCAAGGAACGAAATGTGCAGTTAAATTTTAATCATTGAAGACTTTACTAACACCATACTGGCCTTACATCCTTATTACCAATAAGCATGTATTTCATAACAAACACCTACTGATTTCTGATCTATATCTTCTATTCAGACTGGCTATACAGCATGAGTAATGAATATGTACTCAAACGATTGGGTTGAAATCAATCAATTGATTTAACAACCCAATCCAAAAACTTGTGCTTATCAAAAAAGTCAGGTGCAGCATTTGCAAATATACTTTTTTCTTTGTTGTTAAAGATTCCTTTGTAATAAAAAGACCTATCTGCGGTAAATTTTGAGTCATCCCCTTCATGCAATTCTCTAAAGAAGATCGATAACTGCATAAATCGACTTTTAGATGCTAAACTGTGTTTTTCTAATACAAAATTATAGATTTGCTCAATAATCGCTTTAGTATTTGAATAAGGCATTTTGTTGTCTCTTAATTTGATCACACTTTCAAATTACAGCTTTTAAATTAAAATACAACTATTTTAGTCTGATTTTAAATACCTATTTTTTATAAGTATTTTTATAATTAAACACCTTTAAGTGCTATTAATGAATCAACCTCTAAACATGAAGTTTTACTAAATTCTACTTCTGCGACTACAAACATTTTCGTTACTCAAAGCTAACTCTGAAAACAGCAAAAAAGCCCACCTGTTTCTAGATGAGCTTACAACTACTTCCAATGGTGGGATACAGATAAAAAGAAAGCATCACTTGGAAGTTGCAATATCACTTTACCAGAGCCAAACTTACAACTCGTTGAGGTTGAATTAACATTAGGATACACAGTGAAACCAGCAGATAGTGTTGGATACGTAACCCCTATTCCTCCATATTAGAAATATACTTTTAAACTAAATTCAGCAGCTAAACGTGTAAACTAATGAAACAAATAATATTTCCATTATTACTATCAATCCTTCCACTTTCAGCTTGTGGAAATTCAAGTGAAACAGCCTCCCCTGCACAAAGCTCAACAAGTAGAGCTGATGCTGAGCTTTCTCCAGAAAGTAAAGAAATCATCAATGAATATAATCAGATACTAATTCAATCTCAAAGTGAACTGGACCCTCAAAAAACCAATCAAAAGCTCAAAAAAATTCTACCTAAAATTTCTAAAATTAACTCAGAGAATGAACAAAATAACCTTTCACTAAACATCAATATACGTCTTGGCAATTATGAAGAAGCCTTTGCTATTACAAATAGAATTTTAGAAAAAAAAGAAACAACCAATATGAAAAATTTTCAATGTTTACTCATTGAAGTTTTAAACAAACCAAAAAAGGATATTGAAGACTGTTATTTATACAACGCTAATTTATATAAAAAACAGTTAGATAATATGCCCAAAAATGATCTCTATTACGACCAAACAGAATGGGCTTACTATGCGAGCTTATTCCATGCAGGTAAAACAGAATATAAATCTAAATTAAAGCAGCTTGTGGACTCAAAAAAATCTCCAGAAGACAAAGAAATATATGAGTCGCTCTATGAAATAGAAACTATTCCTGATGGTAGAAAATCAATCTTAGATAATTACAAATCCCAAATGTAATGCAAAAAAACCAGCCCATGGTTGGTTTACAACATTATTAATATATATGCAAAGCTGCCAACCCTCATTTCACATCAAATCTGGCATCAATTTGTGCGCGCTCGGTATTTCTCATATCAATTCAAGAAGCACCATATATATACCTACTAATAATCAAATTTAGCCTACAATCCTAAATTTAGTACCCTGTATATCGAATATAAAAAGCTGCACCATGTCCAATAAATCCGTGACACTCGATGCGTCATCAAGCAAAAAGCCGCTCAATGCGACTTTTGTTATTTTATAGATTGTGAAGTGGAAGGTATTCCCTCTAACTCTAAATTCACTTAAATTTAAGTAGTCATAAACAGTAATTAAACATCTATCACATCAGCAAAGTTTGCGCCCAAAACTTTTGCTAAATCTTCGGGTTTTAAACCAATATCCAAACCACGTTTACCGCCACTCACATAGATTTTAGCTAAGTTCTGTGCAGAAGCATCGATCACAGTTTTTAAGCGTTTTTTCTGTCCAACTGGACTAATACCACCAACCAAATAACCGGTTAAACGCTCTGCATCTTTTGGGTCAGCCATTTTGAGTTTTTTACAGCCAAATGCTGTGGCTACTTTTTTCAAATTTAGCTGATATTCAACTGGCAATACGGCAACAAAGTAATTTTTATCGTCCGTAACCATCAAGGTTTTAAAGACTTCTTCGACCGTTAAACCAAGTTTTTCCGCAGCTTCTAAACCAAAACTTTTTGCTTCTGGGTCATGATCATATTCATGAATTGTAAAGTCGATTTTATTAGATTTTAAGAGTTTACATGCAGGTGTCATTGCTTTATCGTCATTCCATTCGGACAACTAGTAAAACTTAATTATAAGCCTATTCTCGAAAGACCGGCGAAGACTTTTATATTTTTCATGAACATGACTTGTGCAATAAGTTTGAGTTGAATACATTTAAACAAAGCAAAAATTTCAAAAAAATATGACAACGCTGACTCAAGACCTCACCCAATTATTATCTGTAGTTCCCAAAGATCAGGGCTACTTTTTGGCACAGAGCAAACCTCTGTTTGGTGACCATATTTTTGGTGGGCAATTACTTGCTCAGAGCATAGTCAGTGCATCCTTTACCTGCACACTCCCACTCCACTCTTTACATGCCAACTTTATTTCTGCGGGTCTTGCAAATCATCCCGTATTATTTAAAGTCGAAAATTTACGTGATAGCCATAGTTTTTCTACACGACAAGTGACCGCCATACAGCATGGCAAACCAATATATATGGTGATGTTGTCCTATATGAAAAACGAAACGGGCATGGAGTATCAAATACCCGAACCAGATCTGATCCAACAGTTTCCACCAAGTATGCTCAAAGAAGAGCAATTCTATAAAGCGCAAATCCAATCATCTATTTCACCTGAATATCTATCCACATTTTTACAGCCTTTTCAGCTTATATCTAAACCAATTGAATACGTGCTGACAGATTTGCCACCGTCCGGTCAAGCTTCTGTCTTAAATCAAAATCAATATGCAGAATATTTAAAACTCCATGATGCCTTGGATGCACAATTTGACCAACTTCTTATACATCAGGCCATTGCAGCATACTATTCAGACTATAATTTATATTCTGCGGCGCTCAAAACACATGGTTTAAATTATCTGTCTCCTGAACTCATCGCAACCAGCCTTGATCATTCGATGTATTTTCATCATACCTTTCGGGTGGATGATTGGATTTTCTATGACATGAATACCACTCGAATCTCGCAATCACGTGGGCTTACTCATGGGCAAATGTGGCAAGATGGAAAATTAGTCGCAAGCACCACACAAGAAAATTTAATGCGTTATACAGGCGAATCGTCAGCCTTGTGACAATCTTTAACATTCAAATTCTTGTTAAGTTAAGCATCAAGCGTATAAAATTCATGCAAATCATACCGCTATAACAATAATATGCCTTCGATCTACCAACTTAAACCTGCATTTCAAAAACTGCTTCGACCTTTGGTTAAATCACTTCATCATCTTGGTATTACAGCAAATCAAGTAACCCTACTGGCAATGTTCATTTCGCTAGCTGTGGCATTTTTTATTTATATCTATTTCTCTCACAACGGTATTGGTATTTTACTGTTGATTTTCCCCGTATGGATGCTTATTCGTATGGGTTTCAATGCTATAGATGGCATGCTGGCACGTGAGTTCAACCAACAATCCAAACTCGGTGCTTTTTATAATGAATTATGTGATGTGATTTCTGACTCAACACTCTATTTTAGTTTAATTTGTTTTGCTTTTATTCAAGCCGAACTGCTAATTTTGACCTGTTTTCTCGCCATACTTGCTGAATATACAGGTGTGATGGCGCCATTAGTGGGTCAAGAACGTCGCTACGATGGTCCAATGGGAAAAAGTGACCGTGCTTTTGTATTTAGCATCATCTGTATCGTGATCGTGACTTCTTCTATATTTAACTTCGGTTTAAATACATTGTCTCTTATTTGCAATAGTATTTTGATTATTATCATCTTTTTATTATTTATCACGATTTATAACCGCATTAAAAATAGCATTATCAACCCACAATAAATTTCAGTTTAGATCGTCAGTCGATTCATTATTTTGAGAACAACACAATGTATAACAATACTCAGCATACCTTTACGAGCCATGATGGAACATCCTTGTTTTATCAACATTGGGAAAATAGCAGTTTAAAAAGCAACCGTAAGAAAAAAGCGGTGATCTTATTTCATCGTGGCCATGAACATTCGGGACGAATGGCGCATTTGGTCAATGAATTGAATTTGCCTGATTTTGATTTTTTCGCTTGGGATGCGCGAGGTCACGGCAATACCCCAGGTGAACGTGGTGATGCTCCTAGTTTTTCCGCATGCGTTCAAGACATTCAATATTTTGTTCAGCATATTGAACAGACTTACCAAATCCGATCAGAAAATATAGCAATTGTAGCTCAAAGCGTTGGCGCTGTTTTAGCCGCGACATGGGTGCATGATTATGCCCCTAAAATCCGTGCTTTATGCCTTGCCTCGCCTGCATTTGACATCAAACTCTATGTGCCTTTTGCAAAACCCGGCTTAACACTCATAAATAAATTCGCTGGCAACTTTTTTATTAATAGTTATGTCAAAGCCAAAATGTTGACGCACGATACTGCACGTGCGCAGAGTTATGACACAGACCCGCAGATCGCTCGGGCCATATCAGTCCGGATGCTGCTGGGGCTATATGCAGCCTCAGATCGAATCGTTAAAGATGCACAAAATATTTTTGTTCCTACACAGGTTTTATGTTCGGGATCTGACTACGTGGTGCATCAAAAACCGCAATTGGCGTTTTATCAAAAACTCCCTCATCCAATGAAGGAATTTCACGTCTTAGATGGTTTTTATCATGATACCTTGGGTGAAAAACATCGCAAAATCGCCACAGATAAAATCCATCGCTTTATTCAACAATGTTTTAAACAACCCTATTCCGCACCTAAACTTTTAGATGCAGATAAAATTGGCCCGAGCTGTGCTGTAGCAGAAACCTTAAGTTCAACGCTTCCAAAACATTCTTTAAAACATGCATTTTGGAGCTTAACCAAACAAAATCTTAAAATTGGTAGTCTCTTTTCCAAGGGCTTAAAAATTGGTGAAGAGACAGGATATGACTCTGGCAGCACCTTAGATTTTGTTTATCGAGATCAATCAGAAAGCCAAAATGCTCTTGGTAACATCATCGATCGACAATATTTAAATGCGATCGGTTGGCGTGGTATTCGCGTTAGAAAACAAAATATTGAAGCACTATTAACGAAATATGCTTCTAAGTTACATGATGCCCAACACGCGGTACGGATTATGGATATTGCTGCAGGCCATGGCCGATATATTTTAGATGCTGTACAAAAACTACCTCAACAGCCTGAATCCATCTTGCTTAGAGACTATAGCTCGATCAATGTACAAGCGGGTCAAGCAATGATTGAGCAAAGAGGTTTAAGCCAGATTGCCAAATTTGTAGAAGCGGATGCATTTGATACCACTTCTTTAGCCAGTGTTGAACCTAAACCCACTCTAGCCGTGGTCTCAGGTTTATACGAATTATTTAGTGATAATGATTTACTTAGACAGTCCTTATCAGGCTTGAGTCAGGCCATTGAGAAAGATGGTTATCTCATCTACACAGGTCAAATTTGGCATCCGCAACAAGAGTTTATCGCCCGTGCCCTGACCTCACATCGCCAAGGAGATGCATGGGTCATGCGTTTGCGCTCACAAGCAGAAATGGATGCCTTGGTTGAGCAAGCCGGTTTCAAGAAAGTCGATCAAGTCATTGATGAGTTTGGTATTTTCACAGTTTCCGTTGCACAAAAAATTTAAGCTTGGATGGTCAATCTTATGCATAAACTGGATACGGATACAGGAACTTGGAAATACGGCCTACTGTGTTTGGCATTTCTGGCACCTTTTTTCTTCTTAAGTTATGGTTTTGCCAACCAATACGCTGCGGGTTTAGCGTCTGTACCTGTTATCGTCTTTGAATGGGAAAAATATATTCCACTTTGGCCATGGAGTATTGTGCCTTATTGGTCGATTGATCTGTTCTATGGTTTGTCTTTATTACTTTGTTGGAATAAGTTTGAATTAAAACAACATGTATTGCGACTATTCTCAGCACAAATCATTTCAATCAGCTGCTTTTTACTTTTCCCATTACGCTTTAGCTTTGAACGCCCCGAACTCACAGGTTTTTTCGGGTTGTGGTTTGATGTCTTGATGGGTTTTGATAAACCGTTCAATCAAGCACCCTCTCTGCACATTGTACTACTGGTGATACTTTGGGATTTTTACCGTCGGCATAGCACAGGCAAGCTAAAATATCTGGTAGATGGTTGGTCCTTTTTGATCGGTCTCTCGGTTCTAACCACTTGGCAGCACCATTTTATAGATATCCCAACGGGTTTATTGGTCGGTGCCTTATGTTTATGGCTATTCCCAATGTCTGGCTCTGCGCCATGGGCTAAAAATATACAGAGTCGTCTAAGCTTAAAGCACATTAAAATCGGCATCCTTTATCTGTTTGCTGCCTTATTGTGTAGCGCAATCGCACATGCAAAAGGTTGGTGGCTTTGGCTGCTCTATCCTGCAAGCAGTCTGCTTTTAGTTTCGTTTGCATATTTATTCAATCGACCGCATTTTTTTCAAAAACTCAGTCATGGTGATATGACCATTGCTGCAAAAATGCTGTTCGCACCCTACCTTATATTTGCTTGGATCAATAGCCGAATCTGGACTTATCGCCATCCTGAAGATTCTAAAATCATCAAAATCAATCAGAGTTATATTTATTTAGGTCGCTATCCGTCCAAACAGGTCATGCAACAATATGATGCTTTACTCGATTGTTGCGCAGAATTACCCACTTATCCAAAGTGCTCTTATGCCCAAAACTTGAGTTTAGACCTAATTCCTTTACAGGCCAATCAGCTGCATAATGCTGTAGAGTATTTAGAACTACTCTTAACATCTAATAACAATGATGAAGCACAAAACATCTTGGTCTTCTGTGCTTTGGGATATTCACGAAGTAGTGCTGTAGTTACCGCATTATTATTGAAACAACATCCTGAATATTCAGTCGAAGATGTTTTACGAATTATTCGCCATAACCGTCCTTGGGTTGTGCTTAAAACACCGCAAATAAAACATTTAAATACTTATCGTTTAAAACTTAAAGGACTTGCACCATGAATTTACAACTTGTGGTGCTATCAAAGTTGTTACAATCCACCACTGGATTGCTCATTTCAGCTTATGTAGCAGCGATCCTCACGCTCTCGCTCATCATCCAGTTTGGCAATGTGATGCTATTCGATTTGCTATATGTATTGATTTGTCTAGTTTTGCTCGGAATACAGCATTATTTAAGCTTGAGAATCAAATTTGATTCGGCACTTTTAGCCACTGTCGCTGAATGCAGCCAAACCCAAAGCCTTGAACAAACCACCAAAGAGCTGGACTTAAGTTTAATTAACCTAAAATTAATGTCTACAAATAAATGTGGCCGCGCCTGGGAACTACGTGAGTTAGGTTGTCTGGCTTTATTTAAATGGCAGATCTTTGTGCTTTGCTTGCAATACATCGCATTCATCTGCATATTTTTACTGTATAAATAATTCACAATAATTTGAAGCTATGCCAAATCCATTAGACACTTCAGGGAATGCTCACTCACCAATGAAAGGTAATTTTTTAAGCCGTTCAATTGCTCGCTATATTGCCTTTCTCACTCGTCGTGGTGCGCGGCTGCTCACGGGCGCGCGGAGTCTATGGGTCGGGTGCAAACCGGTTATGAAACAGCGTATTTATTATGCAAATCATAATAGCCATATCGACTTTATTTTGCTTTGGTCATCACTGCCGACAGATCTCAGACGAAAGACGCGTCCTGTAGCTGCTTCGGATTATTGGTTAAAAGATGGCTTTCGACGTTTTCTCATTCAAGACACGTTTACTGGCGTCACTATTCAGCGAAATCGAGAGCAAAATCAAGATCCATTAGAACCGATCAAAACCGTATTAGCTCAAGGTGACTCGATTATTTTCTTTCCTGAGGGTACTCGAAATTTAAATGATGACGTTGAATTATTAGCCTTTAAAAGCGGCTTATTTCATCTCAAAAATCAATTTCCTGATGTTGAAATTGTACCGGTATGGATCTCTAATTTAAAACGTGTTATGCCTAAAGGCGCCCTTATACCATTGCCATTATTATCTACCGTTATTTTTGGCAAACCTTTAGAAGCCCATAATGAACAGAGTAAAACCGAGTTTTTAAACTACGCTCAGGAAGAATTACTTAAATTAAAAGCATTGGAGTATCAATAATGGAATTCACCAATGCGCAAATGACCTATGTATTGTTTGGTATCTTTGCGGTTATTTTGATTATTGCCTCAACTATTGGCTCAATACTAAAATTTAAAGCGGGTTATGCACCTGCACCGGTCATCGACAATTTAAATGCAAGGATCAATGCATGGTGGGTCATGCTGTTGGTACTTGGTGTAGCAATTTCATTAGGCAAAATTGCTTTTGTGATCCTGTTTGCGTTGATTTCACTCTTTGCTTTACGCGAATTTATCAGTTTACTGCCAACCCGTCGCGGTGATTATCTTCCTTTATTGATCGCTTTTTATTTTGTCATTCCATACCAATATTACTTGGTGTATATCGACTGGTACGGGCTATATTCTATTTTTATTCCGCTGTATGTATTTCTTCTTATCCCAATCGCTACACTCAAAGCCGAAGATACCACGCGATTTTTAGAGCGCAGTTCAAAAATTCAATGGGGTCTGATGATCAGCGTATTCTGTATTTCGCATGTGCCTGCGCTATTAAATCTTAAACTTCCCGGATTTGAAGGTGAAAAAATTTGGCTAGCGATCTGGCTGATCATGGTGGTACAAGCCTCCGATGTCTTACAATATGTCTGTGGCAAGCTATTTGGAAAACATAAAGTCGCACCGATACTTTCACCATCTAAGACCGTTGAGGGTTTAATCGGAGGCATTGCTTTAGCCACTGCACTAGGTGTTGCTATGTCATGGCTTACACCCTTTAGCTATCTACAGGCTGCATGTATTGGTTTTATTGTTTGTATATTCGGTTTCTTTGGTGGTCTTGTCATGTCAGCCATTAAACGCGATCGTGGTGTAAAAGATTGGGGACAACTTATCCAAGGCCATGGTGGCATGCTCGACCGAATTGATTCCATCTGCTTTTCAGCACCGATTTTTTTCCACATTTTGCGCTATTGGTGGTCTTAAAAAGTGACTAAGTTTCAAATAGAAAATTTGGGATTTTAAATGATGTTACGCACGTAGAATTACTTTTACATTTTAAAGATGATTTTTAAGTCAATGCGACGGTGTCTTACATCTAAGGATTGAATAAAGGTATTAGCCTTCGGCTGGAGGTACTCTTACGAAACGTTGTTTCTCATTCGGCAAAATGAGAAGCGAAGCTTCGCAAGGAAACCATCTTGCGGTGCAATGCACCTCACCGACAAAACTCGTTCACTAACGTCTAATTATTCAAAGAATCGCAGAAACATTTTTGATTACAATAAGTCTTGTCTCAAACAATTTCGGATGACGTTACCGTGTATCGTTCTTTTATTTGAATCAACGTGCGCTTCTGATGTTACTGCGTAGCATCGGTTAATAATACGCACAATAAAAAATCCCAACTAAACAAGCTTGGGATTCTTCTTATCAGGTATTCGATTTAAACGTCTGAAATTGCAAACTTTTTAAAAATACTTGCACGACGTTTAGGATGCATATTGGCTTTAGTTAAATCGCCTTGGTAGTGATCATAGACACGTTTATCCATCATCTTAAACCAAATAGAGGGTACTAAAGCAGGAATTAGCATAGTGGCATAGCCGCTAGGCAACTCTGGCGCTTCATCAAAATGTCTTAAAGCCTGAAATGGACGAGTCGGATATGCATGATGGTCTGAATGTCGCTGTAATTGATACAAAAATAGATTGGTCACAATATTATTGTTATTCCAACTATGTTCAGGCATGGTTCGCGCATAACTTCCATCCGGTTTTTGCTCACGCTTCAGGCCATAATGTTCAATATAATTAATAATTTCAAAAAGGCTGATTCCATAAAAGGCCTGTGTAACTAAATACGGTGTCACGCCTTTACCAAACATTTTCAGCATCGAGGCATGAAAACCTGCACTCATCGCCCAACCATGAAACAGTTCATTGTCCTTCGAAAAGAAACTTAAACCTTTACGTTTTAAGCGTTGTTTCTCAATCTGCACCGCCGATTTAATTCCACCAAATACAGTGCGTGGCCAAAACTCATAAAAGGTTTCGCCCATTTTTGAAGATGCAGGATCTTCAGGCGTTGCCACACGTCTATGGTGTCCATAAGGATGTTCAATGCGGAAATGGCTATAACCTAATGGTGCGAGCGTCGCATGTGCCCAGTAATGGTCTTTTTTATGTGGTCGATGGCAAAGTTCATGTGCTGTATTTACGCCAACGCCATTGATGGCACCCATCGAAACCCCAAGTAGAACTTGATCTAATAATGAAACATCTTTACGGGTAACTACATAGCCTGCAAAAGCGTTCGCTGCCATTTGCAGTGGAATAAATAATTTGACGATCCGATCATAATAGGGATCATTCACTAAAACTTTGATGTCATCATCTGTCGGGTTATTGGCATCATCACCGATCAGTGCATCCAGTGCAGGAATAATGACATGCAGTAGAAGCGGCCCACCCATGGCAAATAGTTTTTTTGTCGGTTTTGGACCAAAATGATAACCCGCCAAGATCCCCATACCAATGACTGGTAAACCTGGACTCAATAGCCAACCATAACGTTTTTTATCTAAAACACTACCGATTTTGCTTTCTAACTGAGCGAGCTGCTGTTCATTTAATTTTACTGGTGCATTCATGCGCTAGACTTCCCTAATAACTTCTTCTGTGTTTATATTCGTAAAATATGGGCAGCCAGAACAGTTTTAAGCGTCCAAAAAAACTATGTGATCGTCTTTGGCATTTAAGGATAAATGTTGACCTTTAAGCACATAGTGACCATCTATAAATAGAAAATTAATATGAGTAAATATTTGAAATATGGATGCTTTAAGTAAAATTTTTGATGATATTCATCTCCACCGATCTGAATATATTTATTTGAGATCACAGCATCCTTGGGCTTTTCATTTTCAAGATCACAATGCCATGGTTGCTTATGTGGTGATTCAAGGCCAGTGTGTTGTGCATATAGATCAAGAGCAGGTTTTGCTTGAAGCTGGCGATCTTTGCCTTATTCCGTCAGGGCAAAACCACCACTGCAAATCTATACAGTCTGATATCTTGGTCGAATCAATAAACATCACGCCACTGTTTCAAGAGCAACGAAATAAAACCATTGAATTAAATTCTACTGAGTCTCATGAAGCAGAAGAATTATTTGTACTCGCGATCCGTGGACATGTCGACAGCATTATGGCAAAACCTTTAGTGAATGCCCTCCCCACGCTGTTACATACACCACATATCATGAGCAGTACCGCACCGGAATGGTTGCAAATTGGCTTACATTTTCTGGCCGTTGAAGCGCATCAGATCCGTCCAGGCCGCGACAAAATTTTGGATCATTTGGTGAGTATTTTATTTATCGAATGTGTGCGTGATTATATTGCAGCCTTGTCAGATTCAAGCAGTTGGTTGCATGCCTTGAGTCATCCTGAATTATCCAATGCTTTAGCCGCGATTCATGAACAACCACAGCATGCTTGGACCGTCGAAAGTTTGGCAGAACAATGTTGTATGTCGCGTTCTAAATTTGCCAGTTTATTTACTCAAATGCTCGGTGAATCACCACTCGCCTATTTGCAGCAACATCGTTTGCGACTGGCAACACAGCACTTACAAACGGGGCAACTGACTATTCAGCAAATTGCCCATCGTATCGGTTACTCATCTGAAACGGCATTTAGCCAAACTTTTAAAAAGTTTTATGATCTAACACCGAGCCAGTATCGACAGCAGCATCAACTCGCAAAAACTGAGTCACCTTAAAGGTTTAATCTAAAAGCTTTAAAATCGCTTCCACAGGGTTTTCACTGTTACCTGAAAGCAGTTGTTTATGCATGGTGATGTGCTGCATCACTTGAATTTGCGATTTTTCAACATCCATCAAGCTTTCAATTTCTGCTGCTAATTTTTCAGGCGTTGCATCATGTTGGATGAGTTCCTGAATCACCTTTTTGCCCGCAATAATATTTGGCAATGAATAATAAGGAATTTTGATCAGCAATTTCACCACATGGTAGGTCAGCCAATTTAACTTATAAAAGGTCACCATTGGGCGGTGTAAAAACATCGCTTCTAAGGTTGCTGTACCAGATGCCAAAGCAACAATATTCGATGCATTCATCACCTGACGGCCAATTTTAGATTCCGAATCTGTGTTTTCCATCAAGCGAACTTTGGCTTGTAATGCTTCAGGATACTGCTTGAGCAACAATTCGATTTGCTGTTTACGTGCATCATTGATTGCAGGAATCAGGAACACATAGTCTGGATGCTGCTCCGTCAAAATCTGTGCGGCAGACAGTACCAAAGGCCCTAAGCGCTCAATTTCACCGCGACGGCTGCCCGGAAGTAATGCAATGTGTTTTTGATGCTCATCTAAGCCTAACTCGTGTTTAGCCGCAACGAGTGGATTATCTAAAGGCAACTGACTTGCCAATGGGTGTCCGACAAATGCAGCCGGAACTTGCCATTTTTGGAAAAACGCTTTTTCAAATGGAAATAAGCAAAGGACTAAATCAATACTTGCTTTAATGCCATGTACACGCCCTTGACGCCACGCCCATACTGAAGGGCTGACATATTGCACTGTTTTAATTGGTAGCTGTTTTTGCTTCATGCTCTTAGATAAACGCAAATTAAAATCCGGTGCATCTATCCCTACAAAAACATCGACAGGGTTTTCAGTCCATTTTTCAACCAGACCATCACGTACAGCAAAGAGTTTTTTAATATCTTTTAAGACTTCAACAATCCCCATCACCGATAAAATATCCATCGGATAATAGCTGTTAAAGCCTTCTGCAATCATTTGCGGACCACCAATGCCTTCAAATTCCGCATCGATCCCTTGCTCTCGAAAACTACGGATAAGCTTGGCGCCTAATGTATCCCCGGATACTTCCCCAACCACGATGCCAATTTTAAGTTTCCGATTTTGCAAAAGTCTGTCCTTTTAACTTAATGTTCTTTAGTTATAGATTCTATACGAGTCCTTCACAAAGTTAATAGATTTCCTGAAAAAAGCTGCACAGCGTTAATTCACCATTTTAGAAATATTCCTCACTGCTGCTTAGCTACTAACTAAAATTTTTATACTAATGGTTCTGATTTCTACCGTATTTACTCTTAAACAATTTACGAAATAGCACTGCGGTTTTAACACCCGTGCTTTCCGCAAGTTTATCAACTGAATAATCTGTCAATTCGAGCAATTCAGCCGCATATCGCAGTCTTTCATTATTTAACCATGTGACAATTGGTAGCCCTGTCGCATGTTTAAAATGTCTAGTTAGTGTCCTTCTACTCATATTCGAATAATGGCGAAACCTTATCTTTTTAAGGCGTATGAGACTTAGCAGCAGTGGAATTTATATACACTGTTGCTTATATCGATAAATATCAAATCAAAAGTTTAGAATTGAAAACCTACAGTGCATTTAGGTATTGGATATCCACTTCAGATATTCAAAGCCTTATATTCAAAATATATGATTTCACTGCAGCATAATCTACATTTGAACTATCAACCAGTTGAGAAAACCATAATCAATAACTTAGTTTAGATAAAATTCATTTATTTCAAAATTAAAAATATTCTTTATCTATTTTTTTCACAAGCAAATCACTAATCGAGACAACGACTTATATCAATTAGTCATAAGATATGCACGTTTTTTGATATTTGGCATTCAGCGATGGTCGGTCCTTTAGAGTTCATTCTGGCAGGTGTAATTGTAGGTTTCTGCGTAGGTATTACCGGCGTTGGCGGTGGTTCATTGATGACCCCGATCCTGATCAGCCTGTATAAAATTGAACCCCATATTGCGATTGGTACAGACCTGCTGTATGCCGCTATTTCAAAATTTTGTGGTTCTTTAGTTCATGCACGTAAAATGAATATCGTATGGACCATTGTTATTTGGCTTGCTGTCGGCAGTATCCCTGCGTCTTTTGCGACCCATTGGGTACTGGAAAACTATCTCAGCCAATCGACACATTACAAAACCGTGTTAACCATGTTTTTGGGTTTTATGCTGACGATTACAGGGATCTCAATTATTTTCCGTGGTCATATCGAAAAATTCTTTAATAAATTTCGAAAAACTGATCAGTTGGATGATATGAGTGCTGATCTGGAGCGTATCAATTTCCAAGCTAAAAATAAGCGTGTATATATCATCATCATGGGGATTATTTTAGGCGTATTCGTTACCCTATCGTCTGTGGGTGCAGGTGCCTTCGGTATTATGGCTTTGGTACTTATGTTCCCGAACTTACCGATGATTCGTATTATCGGCTCTGACGTCGTACATGCCGTGCTTCTTACACTGGTTGCAGGCTTGGGTCATATGAGCTCAGGTAATGTCGATTTTCATTTATTGGGTTGGTTATTGGTGGGTTCTATTCCAGCGATTGTTGTCGGAACTTTGATCAGCTCACGTTTACCTGAAAAAGTTATTCGTAAAGTCTTAGGCATTACCTTGTTTGTTTTAGGCATGAATTTCATCATTAATCCAGTAAAATCAAAACCTGTCGAAAAACCAACAACTGCAATGTTGATCGCACCGACGGTGAATAGTCAGCAGGTTTAAATTAACTGCCCGATTCATCACTTTTTTTTCAGAGACTTATTGATCTTTTTTATAACATTTGAATGCTATATTCATGTTATATTCAGCTCACGAAACAACCTTTTGTATAATCAAACCAGTGACGGCAATGAATACTTTACAGTCAAATTCTATTACCCAAAACGACATTGATGACGTGAATGTAAAAAGCATTCAGCCACTTGTTACTCCTGCAGAACTAAAAAAAGAGCTACCTCTGACTGAAACTGCCTATCAAACAGTCCTTAAGGGCCGTGAAACTGTACGTAATATTTTAGATGGAAATGACAAACGTCTTTTTGTTGTCATTGGTCCATGTTCAATTCACGACACAGTCGCTGCACATGATTATGCTGACCGTTTAAAAGTTTTAAGTGACAAAATCCAAGATACGATTTATGTCGTGATGCGTGTGTATTTTGAAAAACCACGTACCACTGTGGGTTGGAAAGGTCTAATTAATGACCCTGACATGAACGATTCTTTCAACATCGAAAAAGGCTTACGTATTGGTCGTAAACTTTTACTTGAATTGAATGAAAAAGGTTTGCCTTGTGCAACCGAAGCACTCGATCCAAACTCACCACAGTACTACCAAGATCTTATCTCTTGGTCAGCAATTGGTGCGCGCACCACTGAAAGCCAAACACATCGTGAAATGTCTTCTGGCCTGTCTTCACCTGTGGGCTTTAAAAATGGTACAGATGGCGGTTTAACCGTTGCGACCAATGCCATGCAATCTGTTAAACATGGTCATAGCTTCTTGGGCTTAAGCGACCAAGGTCAAGTTTCTGTTATTCGTACCAGTGGTAACCCATATGCACACGTTGTACTTCGTGGCGGTAACGGTAAACCAAACTACGACGCAGGTTCAGTTGCAGATGCCGAAGCGGCATTAGCCAAAGCAAAAGTTAGTGGCAAAATCATGATTGATACCAGTCATGCAAACTCAAACAAAGACCCGTACCTACAACCCCTTGTTCTGAAAAATATTACTGAACAAATCCTTGACGGAAACAAGTCAATCGTGGGTATTATGGTAGAAAGTCACTTAAAAGGTGGTCGTCAGGATATTCCTGCCAACCTATGTGACCTCGAATATGGTAAATCAGTGACTGATGGCTGTATCGATTGGGATACGACTGAAAAAGTCTTGTTAGAGATGCATGAAGCACTTAAAGACGTGTTACCGACACGCTAAGTGAATGAAAAACGCCATCTTCGAGATGGCGTTTTACTTTGAAGGATTATTTGTCAGATGAATGAAATCGAAAATGCGTTAAGTCACATTGAAAACTTCCAATATATACATGAACACTTATTAACGTCCGGTCAACCATCTCCTTCTGAGCTTCAAACGATCAAAGAATATGGTGTTTCAACAGTTATTAATTTAGCACTGACTGATGCATCCAATCATATCGAGCATGAAGACCGTATTTGCCTAGATCTAGGCCTGAACTATATCCAAGTTCCAATCTCTTGGGATACCCCTTCAGATGATCAATGCCTTCTAGTACTCGATATGATTGACCATTTGGTTCAAGGTCAAACGGTTTGGCTACACTGTGCGAAAAACTTCCGTGTCAGCAGTTTGATGTATTTATATCGTCAATACTATATGGATGTTGATATGCCAAAGGCTCAAGATTTGATGCATCAAATTTGGGAACCCAATGAAACATGGACAGGTTTAATCCATGCGGTTGCCTTACAACTTCAAGGCCGTAAAGCAACTCAAGATTTACAACATGCACTGATCCATCCAGATCATTTTGCGTGAGAAATCAGTACTGTTGCAGTAGAAAGAATACCTTCTTGGCGACCAGTAAACCCTAATTTTTCGGTGGTGGTCGCTTTGATGCTAATTTGTGTAACTTCAACATCCATAACATTTGCGATACTTTGACGCATTTCTAAATTATGTTTTGCTAGTTTAGGGCGCTCACAAGCTACGGTAATATCAGCATTATTAAGTACATATCCACGATCTAAAATCATTTGGTAGACGTGTTTTAAAAGTACTCGACTATCGGCACCTTTAAATTTTGGATCTGTATCTGGAAAATGCTGACCAATATCTCCAAGTGCCAAAGCTCCTAATAATGCATCACAAAGCGCGTGCAGTACCACATCACCATCTGAATGTGCTTTGAGTCCATGTGTATGTGGAATTTGAACACCAGCAAGCGTTACAAAGTCACCTTCTTCAAATGCATGCACATCCATGCCCTGACCGATACGAATTTGAGCTATCATGCTTGAGTTCCTTGAGAAAATAATGATTGAAATCTTGTATTCACGCTTTCTATTTCGCTATAGTGTGGGCAAGCGCAACATAGTGAAAGTATAAGCGATCATGCTGTTGAAAACTGAAATAAATATCATCAAAAAATTCGGACTGGTTCTGCTAATAGGTTCTGGCCTAGCGATGTTTACGCATGCAGAAAAAATAGACTGTGATCAGGCCAATACTCAGGCAAAAAAAAATTACTGTTCTGACGGTTTTGAAGAACAGCGTGAAAAGTTAGATGGGCTTTTTTTAACAGCGCAGTTAATTACCGATGCCCCAATACGCTTACTGATAGATACGCAAAAATTATGGTACAGTCGTGTTCAGCAATGCAAAAACTTGGAGTGTTTTAAACAACAATTTGAGCTTCGCCATGAAGATTTGAATATTTATACCTCGATGAACCAAAGTTTAACGCAGCATTATCTTAAATTTGAAAATGGTCATTTTGCGACATCACCTGTACATTTAAAAGTGCATCAACTGGGCAAAGACAGCATCAAAATAGAAGGCATTGCCTATCGTAATCCGAACAATCGTGTTGAAACACAAACCATTCCATTTTTAGCTTACACAACACCCGAACAAAAAAATCAAATCACCGATAATGAACACGACTGCAAATATCAGTTCAATTACAGTAAAGCTTTACTCTCAGTAAAAACCGAACAAAAAGGCTGTGAACGTTTTGCAGGGATTTATCGCTTATATGATTAAGATCAAATTCGAATGACATAGAAAAATACAAAAAAGCCTCAACATTGAGGCTTTTTTGATGTCTACAATATGTCAGTTAAATCGGATGTGTTTGCTGCACTTGCTGGCTGATCATTGCAGCTGTTGCCGCAGATAAGGTCCATCCAAGGTGACCATGCCCAGTATTATAGAAAATATGATCTCGCTTACCAGCATGTACCACAGGCATCATATTGGGCATCATTGGTCGTAAACCCGCCCACGGCACTACATGTTCAGTTGATAGATTAAAGTTGCGATTCGACCAATCAATTAAAGGCTGAATGCGATCGGCACGAATATCTCGGTTATAGCCATTAAACTCTGCCGTGCCTGCAACACGGAGTCGATTCGCACCTAAGCGTGAAGTCACAATTTTGGCACTTTCATCCAACAAACTTACCCAAGGCGCATTGGCCTGACTTTGTTCATCATTTAAATTAATGGTGATTGAATATCCTTTGACTGGATACACATTTACGCGATCACCGAGTTTGTGCGCAAGTTCATAACTACCTACGCCACCACAGACCACCACGGCATCTGCTTCAAGTATGGTATCAGCATCAGGATGTTCCATATTTTCATCACTGGCTTTTAACTGAACATTGACACCTTTTGCATGATGTTCAAAGTCAGTCACCTCAAAACCCCACATATATTTCACTTCAAAGCGTTCTGTTGCTTTAGCAAGCTGCGTCGTAAATTTATGGATGTCGCCCGTGGCATCCCCCGGACAATAAAAACCACCATAGTATTCACCTGTCAGACTAGGCTCGATATCACGGATTTCAGCTAATGTCACAGGATGACGCTCTAAGCCACCCTCACAGAGCATATTATTAACTTGAGTCGCTACCTCATAATCATGTTGATTATGAAAGAAATGTAAAATGCCGCGTTTTTCTAAATCAAACTGTAAGTTTTCATGCTCAGCAATTTCAAATAAACGCTGACGTGCCATCAATGCGAGACGGACGGTTTCGTGAGTATTTTCACGATAATCTTTAATATGTCCCATAAACTCAAAGAGCCATGAATATTTGTGTAGATTAAAACTTGGATTTAATAATAATGGCGCGGTTTTTTGTGACATCCATTTGATGCCTTTCACTACCGTTGCTTTTTGGTTCCAGACTTCAGCATTACAGGCTGATAATTGTCCACCATTGGCAAACGACGTTTCCATTGCAGGATAAAGATGTTTATCGACCACAGTGACACGATAGCCGAGTAATCCGAGTTCGTAAGCTGTCGTTACCCCAGTAATACCTGCACCAATCACAACAATATGACACATATAGGCTCCTTGGAAATTATATTTCCTATGCTCGCCCCATCTGTCATTGGTACCTGAGAGCTTTGGTTCCTTGCGAAGCAATGTGAACCTTCCCCTTCGGTGAGTAGATCCGGCCTACTTCTCTCCAGATTTTTTATATGATTACAGTCCTTTTGCCTGAGAGTTTCCTGGGGGGAACTTGCTCCTTCGGCGAGCACGATCTGTGCTTCTCTCCTGCAATCATCCATTCGTTTTTATTCGGCATTCATCTTGGTATTGCCTTAGTTAGATATGAGCAATATTTGTACCAAATCTCAAGTCCTATTTGGGTCAATATTGTTAAATATTATTTTTTATCAATTTAAGTTGTTAGTCTATAAATTTAAAATCATTTTTTTCTACACCTAAATACTTCATCTTTAAAATAAAGGTTTAAAATATTAAATGAAATTTATAACTAGAAAGATTGAAGTTTTATGTCGGATTCTACGCTTTTCTCTCGCTTTGCATCTTTGATAAAAACACATTCTATTGAAGAATTAACCCAAAGTGATTTACTCCTTCTTAAGACTCTGGGAACTATTCAAAGTTTTTATACACCATTTGAGGCCATAAATCATGATGCAAAAGTGGTCGTTGTCGGCATCTGCCCAGGCCAACAACAATGGCGTAATGCATTAATTGCAGCGAAGGACGGCTTAGAGCAGCATTTATCTGAGGAAAACATTCTTAAACTTGCCAAGAATAGTGGTGCTTTTAGCGGCCCTATTCGTAAAAATTTAACTCAACTGCTAGATCATATTCGATTACACAATCAATTAGGCATACAGACCACTGCTGAGCTATTTAGCAATCATCAAGATATAGTGCAAATGTGCTCGGTTTTACAGCAATGCATTTTGGTCAATGGAAAAAATTATGCTGGCTCAACACCCGCAATGCTAAAAAATGAATTATTAAAACAACATATTAATGATTATTTTATTCCTATGGTCCAACAGCTTCCTAACGCAATTTATATCCCGCTAGGCAAAGGTGTAGATGAGGTTTTAAATTATGTAAGCAGCTTAGGCTATTTAAATGATCAACAGATTTTAGCTGGACTTCCCCATCCATCAGGTGCAAATGCCGAACGGATCAAATATTTTTTAGGTGAAAAACCACGTGAACAATTATCTCGACAAACCAATCCCGAGCAGGTTGATAGCGCGAAATCACAGATTTTGCTTAAGATATCTAAATTTCTATGAAGTTCGCTTAACATCACTGAAAAATATTATTTATTTGAATATCCACTACTTATATCAAAGCAGTGCTCGAACAAAACTAGAAAATTGTGATGTATTTTAGTTTTTTGTTTTTCTGCGTGAATATGCGCCAAAATAAATATTGCTCATAAAAATAACACTAACATGGAACAACACATGAAAAATTATTTAGTTCTAGGATTTACACTCCTACTACTCACAGGTTGTATTACCGTACCTAAAAATAAACCTGAAACAAGAACCTTGAAGCTAAATGGTGTGAATACCGTTGAAAACAGCAAAGTGATCCAACGAACCATTACTCGGGGTCAGTTACTATGTGAAGCTGGGCAAAAATGTCCTGAACTTGCAATTGATTGGCAAAAAAACAAAGGTGAGTATGCACTTTCACTGCATTCTTATGATCAACAGCAGCTTGATATGAGTGAAATATCTTTTGTGATTGACGGCAAAGTTTTGTCTTATCCTGCAATTGGTCAAACAAATTATCGTCGCTTAGATAATTCAAATGTGATTGATTCTTCTAATACCGTGATGATCCCAGATGCTGTGCTTAAACAATTTCGGGACGCAAAAAATATTGCTGTGATAATGAATACCAACCAAGGTGAAATCGCACACTATATGTTAAAAAACCAAAAATCTTCAGATGCCTATCGACTATTTTTACGTGCTTATTCTTAAGCTCAAATAGTCTAAAATAAAAATACCAAAAGTTAGTGTATGTTTTCTTTTGGGATTTTTTATTCATCTCGCTTTATAAATTGATCAAATACATCACATGATCTTTATTTTATTCGTTTAATTAATTGTTTAATTGTCAGTTCATATATCGGTTGACCCACCTCTAGATGAAGAGGATAGGCTTGATTTTCATCTGTTATGTTATAGCCACGTCGTTGATAATATTTTATTAATTCTAAACGCCGATCAATCACATACATGACAAATTCTTCAACATTGGGTTCCATCAACATCGCTTGCTGTTCTGCAAATTGCAATAATTTTTTTCCAAAGCCCTGAGCTTGCTTATCTGGATGAATTGCAAAATGACCAATTTCACAGCTCATCCCCTGCATTTGAATACAAATACACCCCTTGATCTGCGCATGTACCGACTCAATCACATATAAATGAAAATCCCTTTTTTGTAAGAGTTGACTGAGTTGAGACACATTTATTCGATTTCCTCGAACAATATGATGTTCCGTGGTCCAGCTCTTAGGATAATTTTCCCGATAGGCTGTATTCATTAAGCTTTCAAGCTGCTGAATATCACCAAGTAAAGCATGTCTTATATTTATATTTTTTAGCTATTTATTTTCATAGGCCTATTTTACTGAAATAAAAAACCAGACAATTGTCTGGTTTTTTTAAAGCAATGTGCTCATCAGTGTGACTTGCTAACGCTATTCACTAACCGCATCGGAACAAAAAGCAGTGCTTTGTTATTTATCCTCTATGACTCTCTAACGTTACTCACCAAACCGCGTTCGGAACAAAGCAGCGCTTTGTTTCCTCACTTGGGTTCAATTGGGGCAAATGGTGCAACTACATCCGCATTTTGTGCACGGTTACGCATGAAGTGATCCATGAGCACAATTGCTAACATCGCCTCTGCAATTGGTGTTGCACGAACACCAACACAAGGATCATGGCGACCTTTGGTCAACACATCTGTATCTTCACGATTAATCGTAATGGTTTTACCCGGCGTAGTAATGGAAGCTGTTGGTTTCAAGGCGATCGCAACACGAATGTCTTGACCACTCGAAATACCACCCAAAATGCCGCCTGCATGGTTTGCCAAGAAACCATCCGTAGTTAACTCATCACGGGTTTCATGACCAAACTGCTCAGCAACACCAAAGCCATCACCAATTTCCACACCTTTTACGGCATTGATGGACATCATAGCATGTGCAATATCTGCATCTAAACGATCAAATACAGGCTCGCCCCAACCAACTGGTACTTGCGTCGCAATAATTTCCAGTTTGGCGCCACAGCTCGTTCCTTGTTCACGAAGTGAAGTTACGAGAGCTTCAAAACGTGGGACAGCATCTGCATCACCACAGAAAAATGGGTTATTTGGAACTTCATTCCAGTCCAATTTCTCTGCTTTTTCGGTACCAATTTGGGTTACATGACCACGAATTTCGATGCCGAATTTCTCAAACAAGAATTTTTTAGCAATCGCACCCGCAGCAACACGCATCGCAGTTTCACGAGCACTCGAGCGACCACCACCACGATAATCACGGAAACCATACTTATGTGTATATGTATAGTCTGCATGACCCGGACGGAAGGTTTGCGCGATGTTGCCATAATCTTTTGATTTTTGATCTGTGTTACGGATCAATAGACCAATCGATGTACCGGTCGTTTTGCCTTCAAATACGCCTGAAATAATTTCAACTTCATCGGGTTCTTTACGCTGAGTTGCAAACTTAGATGTTCCCGGCTTACGACGATCCAGATCCTTTTGCAAATCGGCTTCAGTCAGTTCAATACCCGGTGGAACCCCATCCACAATGGCCATCAGACCAACGCCATGAGATTCACCACAAGTCGTTACACGGAAGAGTTGCCCTATACTATTACCTGCCATGTCAAACGACTCCTTATGCTTGAACAGATTGAATGAATAAATCTCGGTATTCGCGGCATTGAGCAGCAGTCAATGCAAAGATACCTGTACCGCCTTTTTGGAACTGTAACCAGTAAAAATCAACGGTATTGAAGTTTTGACGCATTGCCCATTCTGAGTTACCCACTTCGATCACAATTAAGCCATCTTCAGTCAGGTAATCTGCAGCTTGTGCCAACATTTTACGGACAAGATCCAAACCATCTTGACCCGCAGCAAGCGCCATTTCAGGTTCATGGTGGAATTCTTCTGGTAAATCTGCCATGTCTTCAGCATCCACATATGGCGGATTCGACACGATCAAATCATATTGATTTTCTGCTGGAATTTTGGCGAATAAATCAGACTCGAGTAAAGCCACTTGATATTGTTTATTGTGGTGTTCACAGTTAATTTGCGCCACTTCAAGTGCATCTTTAGATAAATCTGTTGCATCAACTTCAGCATCTGGGAATGCATAAGCTAAAGCAATCGCGATACAACCTGAACCCGTACACATATCTAAAATGCGCTGAGGAGTTTTTGGATTGGCATTTTCAGGTAGATTATTAACCGCAGCACCCATTTCGCCATTTTCACCTAAGCAATATGGCGCAAAACGGTTTTCAATTAACTCTGCAATTGGAGAACGTGGAATCAGTACACGTTCATCGACATAAAATGGCTTACCAAAGAAATATGACAAGTTTAGTAAATAAGACGTCGGAACTTTTTCATTAATACGACGTTCTAACAATGCTAAAAATTCTGCAACTTCACTTGGCAATAATTTCGCATCTAAGATTTCCGCATCTGCATTCCAATCTAGAGATAACGTTTGTAAAACCAATGCTGAGCTTTCAGCAAAATAGTCTTCTGTACCTTGTCCTAAGTGGGCATCATATTGACGTAAAGCTGTTACCCCAAAGCGGATATAATCACGAATTGTAGATAGGTTTTCAGCTGCTTCCTGTAAATGTTCAGGGCTAATAGTCGGTCGATCCACTTAAGGCGTCTCCAGTTCATAATTTTTTAAACGCCCTATGATACCTTGTTTTGATGCTATTTATAATAAAAATACGGCATTATTCACCGCTTGCAAGCATTTCATAACCTGCATATATAGGTCAGATACATTCGCTGAAATGAAATTTGTACTTTAGGCTTTTCTTCAGCATGCTATAAAACCAAATAGATGAAAATTACGAATAAAAACCAATTCAAGCTCAAATGTTTAGCAATTTGTACTTGATCCCAAGCTTTAATTTTATAAAATCATCCCCATACAAACAGTTAAATTTTAAATGCGGGGCTCCAATGAGCTATAAGCACAATAACCTCATGGCTATGCGTCAGAGCTATTGGGAAGACACTCAGTCTTTAAACGTGCAAACCGAAAAGGCATTTTTTCAGCAACTACTGATCGAACATCAAGTTTTCCCTGATCCGAGTCTAGAAAACGCACGTACCCTATTTTTTAGCTTACCGAGCATTATTATTGTCAAAGGTTATGCTGCCGGATTTAAAGACGAATCTGTCCAACATCTTATTCATCAACATATTGAAAAACATAAAGCCGCATTGATGCAAAACGATACGGTAAAAATCAAATATCGTTTATAGTTTTATTTCCAATGTGCCTGTCTACGTGGCATCTTGCTTAAGTTTGCAAATGCTTACTGCATATTCAGTAAGTTGAACTATTTTAATACGTTAAGAAACGTTAAAATTAGCTACAATGTATTTTTCTGCGAATTGCTGATTAAAGGATTTAATTTACATGTCAGATCAGAACGATAAGCTCAAACACTTGAAAACGTCTTCTATGGATCGACGCTTATCTATCGCAAAGGCATCGCTACTTGCGGGAACTCGTTGGGCAGCATCAAACGCCACTTCTATTTTTTCGAGTGAAGAAGAAAAAGAGAAAAAGCGTAAAAAAGCCATGAAAGATCAGGCTGAATATCTCGTCGCAGAAATTGGTAAATTAAAAGGTTCAATTGTAAAAATTGGGCAAATGATGGCGTTGTATGGTGAACATTTTCTGCCTGAAGAAATCACCCAAGCCCTCAACACGCTGAACAATCAAACAGTTGCATTGGCATGGCCAGCCATCAAAGTCCAATTACAAAATCAACTTGGCTCAAAGCTTGATGATCTCGTGATTGATCATGAGCCACTTGGTACAGCATCTTTGGCACAAGTTCACCGTGCAAAACGCAAATCTGATGGTTTAGAACTGGTTTTAAAAATCCAGTATCCGGGTGTGGCAGATGCAATCGATTCGGATATGAATCTATTCAAAAACATGCTCAAACTGACACGAATGGTGCCTCAAACGCGTGAATTTGATCAGTGGTTTGATGAAGTTCGTGAAATGATGCATCGTGAAGTAAATTATAAAATCGAAGCAGATACCACTCGCCGTTTTGCTGCACGCTTAAAAGAAGACCCCCGCTATATCGTGCCGCAAATCATTGAAGGTTATTCAACACCTCAAGTACTGTGTATGACCTTTGAACGTGGTGTACCGATTAACAGCCCAGTAATGCTGTCACTTCCTCAAGAGCGCCGTAATGCCTTAGGTGAAGCATCACTTGAAATTGCCGTACGCGAAATTTTTGAATGGGGTGAAATGCAAACCGACCCTAACTTCGGAAACTATTTGGTCCGTTTAGGCAATGGTGCGGATGTGCCAGATAAAATTGTTCTCCTCGACTTTGGTGCGATCCGTCAGTTCGATGAGCATCTATTAGGCGTTGCGCGTAATTTGATTACCGCGGGTTACCATCACAGCTCTGAGCGAATGGTCAAAGCGATGACAGGTTATGAGTTCTTTGATGGTATTCCACAAAGTATTAAACCCGATATGGCCAAAGTCTTTCTGTTAGCGACAGAGGCATTTAGTAGCACTGCAAATAACCCGGACATCCCTGCTGGTGTTATGGACGAACAACAACGCTATGATTGGAAAAAAAGCCAATTACATAGCCGTGTGATGCAACAAGCGTCAAAATCGATGGCATCTCGTTACTTCTCTGTTCCACCTAAAGAGTTTATGTTTATTAGCCGTAAATTTATCGGTGCATATACCTTTATGACCGTCATTGAAGCAAAAACCAATGTTCGTCGTATGATTCAAAAATATCAATAATCATTCAATACAGACCTTAAAACTTGGCTGACTCAAATGTCAGCCAAGTCAATTTCAAAATAACAATCCTTTTAAGCCTTTTTACTTTTTTATTCTTAATTAATCATTTACCTATAAAACCCCACCTAATCTTGCCGTTTATCTTTGACAATCATGCATGTCATTTATGACATGGTTTTTCTATCTTTGGCATGTCAGCATTAAATAAGAACAACGCAAATGGAAAACAACAATGACCAATATGGTAAACAAGGCTCAAGGATTTGGGCTCTCACTTTTAACTAAAATTGCCGGAAGTGATGTACTCGATCAGTTTAAACTGCGCAAATTTGTTGAAAAATCTTTGTATCAAAGCTCAAAAGCTGGTTTTAAAACCCTGAGCCAGACACAAAAAGCATTTCAGACCAACAAAGGTGTGCATAAGCAACGTTTGCCAAATCAACAAAAATCATTATTTGATTTAAACCTGACTGAAGAACAGCAAATGACTGCTGATGCGATGCAGCAGTTTGCCACAGAAGTCTTGTATCCACTTGCTCATCTAGCCGATCAAGAGGAAAAATTTCCTGAAGCGTTATGGCAACATATCCAAGATCTAGGTCTAAATTATTATGCCTTACCTGAAGATTTGGGTGGCGTCGCAGCAGAAAAAAACATCACTAGCAATATCTTAATTGCTGAACAACTAGCTGAAGGTGACTTTAGTTTAACAGCAGGTTTACTGTCGACATTTAGCTGTATCAATGCCATCACCCAATGGGGTTCAGAATCTGTTCAAGCAACCTACTTAGCAGCATTTGCAGATGATTCAGCCCTCCATGCAAGCTTTGCGGTTCAAGAGGCAACAGCGGCATTTAATCCCTATCAACTTAAAACTCACGCGATTGCTGATGGCCAGCAGTATAAAATCAGTGGGGAGAAAACCTTAGTCCTTTTAGGTGAACAGGCAGATGTGCTGTTAGTGAGTGCCATGCTCAATGGGCAGCCTGAAGTTTTTATTGTGCAACGTGACCAGAGCATTAGCGCAAAAAAAACACCTGCTATGGGTTTGAAAGCCACTGAAACGGTAACGTTAAAATTTGATCAGACCCCTGCCCAACGCTTAGGCGATCAAGATTTCAACTACACATCATTTATCGATCTTGGCAATTTAATGTGGTGTGCCATGGCTGTTGGTACCGCAACTGCAGTCAAGAAATATTGCATTCAATATGCAAACGAACGTACAGCTTTTGGAGAGCCAATTTCACATCGTCAAAGTGTGGCATTTATGATTGCAGATATGGCAATCGAAATTGATGCCATGCATATGCTCATCCTAAACGCAGCAAGTCTAGCCGAAGCTGGCAAGCCCTTTCATCGTGAAGCCTATTTAGCTCGCGTGCTATGTGCTGAAAAGTCAATGAAAATTGGGACCGATGGCGTGCAAATATTAGGTGGTCACGGCTTTACCAAAGAACATCCCGTAGAACGTTGGTATCGAGACTTACGTGCCACAGCGATTCTTCAATCTGGCTTACATGCGTAATTCAGCAAAATAAAAAACAAGGAAATGTCCATGAACTTACAAAATCCGAAAAAATTTAAATTGCTGATCGACCAAGCCCATGAAGTTGCTTTAAATGTTCTACGTCCTATTTCACGTAAATATGACAAAGCCGAACATGCCTATCCTAAAGAGTTAGACATGTTGTCTTCCCTCGTCGACGGTATGAATGATGGCGGTGATGGCATGAATGCAGGTGCTGCCGTCAATAAACGTGGCGACACAGACACGGGTAATAAAAACGGTGTCAATATGTCAACAGCCCTCAGTATCATCGAGATGTGCTATGGAGATACAGGTCTGTTGCTCAGTATGCCTCGACAAGGGCTTGGCAACTCAGCTATTGCAGCAGTAGCTAATGATGATCAACTCGAACGCTTAAAAGGAACTTGGGCCGCTATGGCCATTACAGAACCCAATTGCGGCTCTGATTCAGCAGCAATTCGGACAACAGCGACGAAAGATGGCGATGAATACATTCTCAATGGGGAAAAAATCTTTGTCACCTCGGGCGAACGTGCTGATTCAGTAGTTGTTTGGGCAACACTAGATAAAAATTTAGGTCGTGCAGCGATTAAATCCTTTGTTGTTGAAAAAGGTACGCCGGGCATGACTGTAGAACGCCTAGAACATAAATTGGGTATTAAAGCCTCTGATACTGCTGCCATTAGCTTTGTAGATTGTCGTGTCCCTGCTGCAAACTTATTAGGCAATGCTGAAATTGATGTAGCAAAGGGTTTTGCTGGGGTTATGGAAACTTTTGATAATACTCGCCCACTCGTTGCTGCGATGGCTATAGGCTGTGCAAAGGCATCTTTAGAGCGAATTAAAGAAATCTTTGAAGGTGAATTAGATGAGCAGTATTCAACACCGATCTTACAAAGCTCGAATATTGCTGCACAAATCTACCGTATGGAAGCAGACTGGGAAGCAGCACGTCTACTCATGCTCAAAGCTGCATGGATGGCTGACAACAAAAAACCAAACTCACGTGAAGCATCCATCGCTAAAGCAAAAGCAGGCCGTGTTGGTAATGAAATCACATTAAAATGTGTAGAGCTCGCAGCTGCAGTTGGTTATAACGAAGATGAATTATTGGAAAAATGGGCACGTGATTCAAAAATCCTTGATATATTTGAAGGAACACAGCAAATTCAACAATTAATCGTTGCACGACGTGAACTGGGTAAAAGTTCAAGCGAATTAAAATAATTACTTTGCTTGAGCAATTTGAAACTTAAAGATGGATTTTTTTATAGGATCAGTCTATAAACAATCCATCTTTTTGTTTTTCGATGATTATGTTTCAGATCCGACCACTTCAACTTGAAGACAATGCAAGCATTGCCAATGTCATTCGCACAGTTTCCAAAGAATTTGGATTAGCACCTGAATCAGGATTTGCCGTTGCAGATCCAATTTTAGATGATTTATATCACGTTTATGCACAAGCAAATGCACAATATTGGGTTATTGAAAATCAACACGGTACAATTTTAGGTGGTGGCGGCCTTTCTCCTTTAGCTGGAGATTCAAGCATTTTAGAAATCCAAAAAATGTATTTTTTGCCTGAATTACGTGGTCATGGTTTAGCCAAAGATATTTTAGAACTTTGTTTTCAATTTGCCAAAGATCATAATTTTAAAGCGTGTTATTTAGAAACCACACATACACTTGGGCAAGCGGTGAAACTCTATGAAAAAGTAGGATTTCAACACTTACAAGCTCCCAAGGGCAATACAGGTCATAGCCAAGCATGTGAAATTTGGATGCTTAAAACGCTTTAATAAACTTAGATTTAATTAATTTCGCTGAAAAGGTTTTAGAGCTTTTTCAAATAGAGATATTTAATGAGTGGATATTCAAGTTTTTTATAATTAAAGATCTCCGCTTTTGAATAACCCACAATCTTAAGTAAGTAAGAATGTAAAGAGAGAAATACTAACTCAATTAACACGATCTGCTTTTCTCTCTTCACTTAGACAATCATGTAATTTGAGTACATTTCCATCAATTTTTACAATTACACTGTATAGAGCAACTTAAGAAAATATTGACCTCTGAGTCTCCAGTTCATACTATCACTTTAGAAATTACACTTAGCCATGATTATTTTAAAGTGAATATAAATGCAGAATGTACTGAATAAAACTCGCCTTTCAACTCGTCTTTCGTCGCTCCTAAGCGCTCACAGCTTAAAGTTTTCAACTGTTATTATATCTGTAACCCTGATTTCTGGATGTTCATCACTCGGTGGTGGCTCTGTAGAAAAACGTGCTGTTAAACTTTCATCAGGGATCCAAAAGGCCTATTCAGTCAATCCTGAAACTGCAAATCGAGTGTCACCCTACATTGTGCAAACTGCTGATCAATACAACTTAGATCCTTTACTACTGGCTGCTGTTATTCGCCAAGAATCAACTTTCCGCCCTTATGTCAGTTCACCTGCAGGTGCAGTCGGTTTAACTCAGGTGATGCCACGTTATTGGCAAGCAATATGCCCTGGGGATTTATATGACGAATTAACCAATATTAATTGTGGGTCATTTATTTTAACTAAATATAAAAATGCCGCTGGCAGCATGCCAAAAGCTTTAGCCTACTATAATGTCGGACCTACCGCTTATAACACCAATCGAAAAATGAAAAAACAAGGCAAACGTTATGCAAAACAAGTGAAACAACATCGAAATAATTTAAAAAGTGCATTATAAGAAGTAAAGTTCAATCCTATTACCCCATGATTGAACTTTTAACATATATCACAAATACTTGAATTTAATAGACTTAAATCACAAATATAGATTTTGGAATAATATTATATGATGTATATTAATGAGCAATAAACAAACAAACAGCATATATTTTTAATATTTATTTCATCTTATATAATCTTTTTTGCATATTAAATTAATGAAATAATACATTAAATCTATTAATAAAAAAACTCTTATAAAACAACAACCTTAATTGAATTTCATATACAACAATTCTATAAAAGGTTTAAATATTCTACACAATCCTACAACTATTAGCAGCCAAGAATCGTTTAAAGACCATTTTTACTTTATTTATTATTAACAATAATCAACCAGCTGATTTTTTTAGCATTGTTTATTCATTATTTTTAGCTAATATCATATAGGTCAGTAAAACTATATTACTGATTAACATATAATTTATTGGGGTTAATAATGGCCAAATTATCTTTAAACGCTTTAACAGACATTGACGGTTTTATTGCTGCAGCTTTGGTTGACAGCGAAAGTGGCCTTGCTATGGCGACACAAGGCAATAACGACATCGATTTAGAATTAGCTGCTGCTGGTAATACTGAAGTTGTACGCTCAAAGCGTAAAGTTGCCAAAGCGTTGAATTTAAATGACTCTATTGAAGACATTCTAATTACTCTGGGTAAACAATATCACTTAATCCGCCCACTTGACTCAAATGAAGCATTATTTCTTTACCTCGTCTTAGACCGTAGTAAATCAAACCTTGCTATGGCGCGCCATGAACTTAAACATTTCGAAAAAGAATTAGATTTTTCTTAATTTAAAGTTGGGTTATTTCACCAGAAATAACCCAGTTTTTCTGGACCATTTCGTGAATAGCACATTATATATTTCTGTCTTTGGCTTAAATCTAAATGTTATCAATGACATTAAATCTATTATTTCAAATAAGCTATCTGAAACTTTTACTATTCATTGGACAAACATTGCAGATTCGAAACTCCAAGTCCTATTAATCAATGATGACTTTATCGACCTGCCGAATATAAATAAAATAAGGCACGAAGCTTTAATCATACTTAGACTTAAAAAAAATGAATTGAAAGCAAATCAAATCGAACACGATACCCTGTTTTTACCCCTAACAAATACCAATCATTTTGAGCATTGGTTAGAGCATTTAGTTGCGTTAAGGTTCCGTGATACTAATCCTGTAAATGTCTCCAATCCTATTGTTGTTAAAGACATAAAACCTAAATTAAATGCACTCCAGATCTCACAGGCTTTTAAAGATTTAAATAAACATCAACGTCAACTATTGCTTTTAGATCAAAAACCAATCTTACTCATTGATAACTTAAGCAATGAGTTTTGGATAGAACAAAATATTCAAATCACACAAAATTCTGAAATCACACTCATTCCAGCAGATACAAATACAGTTGTTGCTTTTAAATATGGGTTGGAATCAATAAATTTACAGCATGGATTATGGCAATTTGTTTGGGATTACGTAGATGGTACTCCCCCCAATTACACAAGCCACTATAAACTTTTGCATTGGCCACAGCCTATACATTGTGCTGAGCGACAATCACTATTGAAAATATCCGCTTTTTTTATGGAAGGTAGTTCTACTCAATATATTGCTGAACAAATACATTTAAGCCAAAACTTTATTAATCGTTATTTATTTGCATGCCACATAGCTCAAATCATAGAAGAGATACCGGCCATGGCGAGTGTATATCATAGCCAAAAAACAGCTCAAGAATCTTCAAATCCACTACAGAGTTTTTTCCGTAGTCTTCGAAAAAAATTAGGAATCTAAAATTTCATTATGATTTTACAGCAATACAAGATCGTATTTGCCGGAACGATGGGTGCCGGAAAAACCACTGCTATTCAAAGTATTTCTGATATTCCTGTACTGAGTACAGAAGCGCTTAATACTGATCAAAATGCGCATCAAAAAATGTTGACTACTGTTGGAATCGATTACGGTGAACTTACTCTCGCCGATGGTACTAAACTTGGTTTATATGGTACACCTGGCCAAGAAAGATTTAACTTTATATGGAATACCATTTGTAACGGCGCGATTGGTACAATTATTTTGATTGATCATACACATGACCATCCAATTCATCAGCTGAATGATTATTTAAATTATTTTTCTGAAAATAATGAAAACATCATCATCGCGATTACACATTTAGACAGTACGCAGTATAAATCCACCAAACTTTATAAAGAATGGCAGGATTCACAACAGATACATCACCCCATTTTTTATATCGATGCTAGAAATAAAAAAGACATTCTTTTTATTCTAGAAGCACTTATTGCAAAAGCCGAAGTTCAACTTTCAATCTAATGAAGATATTATGAATACAGCAATTCGTACAACACGTTCAGCACCACTACAGCTTATTGAACAGGTACATAAACTCATGAAGGAGTTAATTTCTGATGTGTCCGGTGTTGAATATATGATGTTATGTTCAACTGATGGTTTTGAATTAAAATCTATAGAAAAGAAAAATATTGAAAATTCTGGAAAACTTGCAGCTGTAAGCAGTTCAATCTTAGCAATGGTTCAAGCTTTTACTAATGAAATTAATTTAGTCGGTTGTCAAACCATTACATTAGATGCAGAAAATGGTAAAGCATTACTCACAGCGATCTCTCACCCTCAGCACCCTATGATATTAGTTGTCTTGACATCAAAAAATGTATTATTAGGGCAATTATTATATTCTTTAAAAAGAGTGAGTAATGAACTAAGCGAATATCAACTGTCAAATACATTCACCTAGTCCAATTCAATTTATTTCATCGATTCACGCATTTTATCTTCATCAAAATATTGTGCAAATGATGCAATACGTTTTTCAACAACTGGATTTTTCATCAGGTTCTCAGCTGCACGATTCCCCAATAGTTCAAATGCTTTACCCAAAGCATTTGTTCCTTCATTTTCTGTAACAGCTTTGATTTCAGCATTACAACGTTTAGTAAATAAATCTTGAAATAAATTTGCCATATTTTTATCAATCTTTTGCATCTCAGCGGACGTCACTTTACTATACTTAGAAATTTCTGGATGTGCTGAAAATGCCAAATAAATCCAAGCCGTTAAGTTCTGACTCTCTTCTGCTGAAATTTTATTTACCAAACATTCACTTAGTTTATCCTGATACACACCAGCTGTAGTATTTAAAGAAACAAATGCAAATAAAACTATAGTTAATAATTTTTTTAAAAACATCTTAAATACCCTATATATTATTAATGAAATAAACGATTTTATTATATTGATTTATTACACATTTTCATTAGCAAAAGATTTTAAAATGATATAGATGGATTGAGCATTTTAGTTTTATTTTCTTTAAATATCTCTCGTTTTCTTATTTTTTGAATTTGCTTCTCTTATTATTTTCTATTTTGATAACTTTCCCTTTTTCCCCGCACATAAAAAAACACCCCCCTGAGATATCAGGGGGTGTTTCGAATAATGAGCTGGCGATGACTTACTCTCACATGGGTAACCCCACACTACCATCAGCGCTAAGAGGTTTCACTTCTGAGTTCGGGAAGGGATCAGGTGGTT